>JBPOHG010000009.1:0-21456 GCA_052035835.1 Bacteroidota bacterium
ATACCATCCATTGGTAGCAGGGTGGGGCTAACATTTACCCGTCCATCACATTGGTATTTGTAATTATTTACTGTTGAACCTAAACCCATTAAAAAAAGCTTGGAGTTGGTTGAAATGCGTATCCAACGAGGATTTGGTTCCGTATGCAAACATAAAACTGATAATCTTTCCGTCTGTCCAACTCTTGATATTCCATTCTGTGCCATCAGAAGATTTCCAGTAATCTATGATACCTCTTGCAGTTGGGTGGTTATTGAGCGTATGTCCTTTACCGTAACCGACGGCAGAGGTAATTGAAAAAGTTGTTTTTAGATAATCGGCATAACTGATCATCATATTTTCCGCGTCATTCATGTTGGCGATACTTTCTTTCAGCTGTACACAAATTAATCCTATCATTAAATCATCATACTTGCACTCCATGGTATATACAACAGATGAGTCCTCGGAATAGCTTACCCCTGGCTTTCCCGGGTCGCAAAAGAGATATGTACTACATCCCGATGCTCCAATGGGGTATTTTTTAAGGGAGTTTTGGGCGAAACATGGAGCCAGCCAAAAAACCAGCAGCAATATGAATAGGTATTTCATGGTTCAAATCTATAGTACTATAGCCAGATATTTATACCTTGAAGCCGGTATTTTGTCTTACTTCAGATAATAAAATTCCATCCATGCCTGTCTTTTTTTAGCCCGCTCCTGATCAGTTCAAGTTCTTCCTGAAGCTGGTGATGTATACTATTGGAATGATAAGCTGGTAGCGTATATTGGGTGCCATTGATATGTATTGCTTCAATGGGCAACACTACAGCTGCTGTACCAGCGCCGAATGCTTCTGTGATCCTTTTTTCAATGAAAGCCTGTTCAAGTTCCTCTACCGAAACCTGCCTTTCTGCTACATGGATCCCCATATCTGTAGCAAGGGTGATAAGCGAATCCCTGGTAATGCCATCTAATATTGAATCTGAAAGTGCCGGAGTCACCAGTTTTCCATCCATTACAAAGCAAACATTCATCATGCCCGACTCCTCAATGTATTTGTTTTCCCTTCCATCTGTCCACAATACCTGGTCGAAACCTTCTTCCTTTGCCAATTTTGTTGGATAGTAAGCGCCTCCGTAATTTCCCCCGCATTTAGCAAAGCCTGTCCCGCCTTTTGCTGCACGTGCATAATTGGTTTCAACTTTTACGCGAATAGGTTTTGCATACAAGGCAGGAACAGGGCCTGTAAAAATGAGGAACCGGTATTCATCCGAAATCTTCACGCCAAATTTTGCTTCGCTTGCGTACATGAATGGCCTGATGTAAAGCGCATTCCCGGGTGTATCCGGAACCCATTTTCGGTCAAGTTCAACCAGTTGCATTAATCCTTCACAAAATACTTCCCTTGGAATAACAGCCATGCACATACGCTGTAATGATCTAACCAGTCGGTCATAGTGTTTATCAATCCTGAAAATATTAATCCTGCCATCAGCCATGCGGAAAGCCTTCATGCCCTCAAACACCGTTTGCCCATAGTGCAACGCCAGTGTGGTTGGGCTCAGGGATAAGTTTGCATAGGGAACAATACCTGGTTGCTGCCATTCTCCATTCACATAATCACAGATGAGCATATGGTCTGATACATATTTGCCAAACTCAAGGGCATCAAAATTTACCTCTTTGATCTTAGAATGCCTGGTAGCTGTTGTTTTAATGTTGAAAGTTGTTTCCATGTTATTAAATGATGATATGGTTGATTAATTTATGTTGATGATTGCTGTTTTTTAAATTCACGGTTTACGAGGAATATGGCAAAAAGAATGATCAGGCTACCCAGCAGAAGGTTGGCCGACATTTTTTCCTGAAGCCAGATCCATCCGCAAAAAATGGCTACAATGGGATTGATATAAGCATACACAGAAACCATCGCAGGCGGTAATTTACTAATGGCAAAAACATATGCTGAATAGGCAATCAGGGAGCCAAATACAACCAGGTAAGCCAGCGCATACCAGGAATCCAACGGGGCTTCTGCAAGGTTCACATATTTTCCGGTTGCAAAACACACCAGCAACATCACAATCCCAGCGGCCAGCATTTGCAGCCCGGCAATGAAAAGCATATGGGTATGAGATCGATGGCTCGACGTATATACCGTACCGAAAGCCCAAACAATGGAAGAACTCAGTGCAAGCAGTACCCCTGGGTTTAACAGGCTTTCAATCGGTTCATTGGGATTATAGAACAAACTAAAAACCCCTGCAAAACCAGCCAGCAACCCCAGTAACATATAAGCAGTTAACTTCGTCTTCTTTAGTAGCCAAACACTAAATAAGGCTGTAAACAGCGGCACAAGGGCTACTATAATGGCAGCAATGCTGCTGCTGATATACTCCATAGACCAGGTAATTAATCCATTTGCGATACAAAGCAACAGGATACCCTGTATGGATATTTTTTGAAGGTCCTTCAACGCAGGCAACTGTTCCCCTTTCAATAAAAAAAAACCTGTCAGCAACAAGCCCGAAGTAAACTGGCGTATACCCGTTACAAATATTCCCGGCATATGCATGGTGCCAATTTTGGCAGCAATGAAAGTAGTTCCCCATACTATACTGATGATGGCGAGTGCTATGTAAGCTTTTTGTGTTGCTGTTTTCACATATAGAAATTGAGGTACAAAATTTGTTGGATTTTTTTGAATAAAACAGATTCAGTTTTATTAATTTTGACTATATCAGATTTTTTATGAAAAAAAATAAATTCGATCACAGCGACCATAAATACATGCAGGTGGCAGATGGTTTGGAAAAAATGATAGCAGAAGAAGTATTGCGCATTGGTGATAAGCTCCCTTCGGTAAGAATGTTGAGTGAGGATTATGGCATTAGCATGGGCACAGCTTTCCAGGCATATTATCATTTGGAAGGAAGGGGATTGATAGAGTCTAGGCCAAAATCGGGATACTATGTCCGTTTTAACCACAACCGCTTTCCTCAGTTGCCTGATATGGAAAAGCCCGAACGCCACTCACATGAAGTAAGCATAAAGGAAATGATCAGTTCCATATATGGAGATATTGCGGCCCCCGGCATGATCAATCTCGCCCTAGCAGTACCTGATCCATCATTATTACCTGCAGCTAAACTGAATAAATCGGTTGTACATGCATTGCGAAATGGCACCCATCATTGTATCAGTTATGAAAATACACAGGGCAATGAGGAACTCAGGCAGCAGGTTTGCAAACTGGCATTCAACTGGGGTGGTAAAGTAAAGCCTTCCGATGTGGTTATCACCAATGGTTGCCTGGAAGCAATAACCACTTGTTTAAAAGCGGTTACACATTACGGTGATACTGTTGCTGTGGAAACTCCGGCATATTTTGGCATTTACCAGGCCATCGAAAACATCGGGTTAAAAGTGCTGGAGATCCCTTCCGACCCAACTACAGGGATTGATCTTGATTACCTCGAGAAAGCCATTGGGAAATTCAACATCAAAGCATGCGTAGCTGTACCCAATTTCAACAATCCACAGGGGAGTTGCATGCCCGATGCCCATAAGAAAAAACTGGTAGACATTATCTCAAAGAAAAGGATACCCTTGATAGAAGACGATATATACGGGGAATTGTACTTTGGCAAAAAAAGGCCCTTAACCTGTAAGTATTTCGACAAAAAAGGCTGGGTAATGCACTGCTCTTCGCTTTCCAAATCACTGGCACCGGGTTATAGAATCGGTTGGATCATCGCCGACAGGTTCATTGAACAGGTAAAAGAGCAAAAGCGCATTCAGAACATCAGTTCGCCTTCACTAACACAGGCTGCCATCGCCCACTTCCTCAAAAACGGGCGTTATGAGTACCACCTAAAAAACCTGCGAAAGGCATTGCATACGCAACACCTTCGGTATATACAGGCAATCATCGAATATTTCCCTGCCGATACAAAAGTGTCAAGGCCACAAGGCGGGTTTACCTTGTGGGTTGCCTTAAACAGGAAAGTAGATTCTTTTCGGCTGAGGTCTGAAGCAATCAGGCATAACATTTCCATAGTGCCGGGGAAAATTTTCTCTTCAGGTACCAATTATGCGCATTGTATCAGGATCAGTTTTGGTAAACCATGGAGCGAGGAGATGGATTATGGCTTGATGATGCTTGGGAAACTGATTAAAAAAATCACCTAAAACTGCCAACTCTTACTCTCATGAAACCACATCCGATAGCCATTTTTTAAATGTTTCAATGCTATTATTTCCATATAAAATAATATAAATGAGGTTTTACGAATGTTTTATTTGAATTTTCCCTGTTCCAATTTTAGAAAATCATCTTTCCCATAGTATCTTTTGCAGGACGCATTCTTCGAAGTTATACTTCCCAAAACTGAGGTATCTCGTACAATAACTAAGGTGAATATACGTTTCATACCCAGAAATCCTGCTTATATGAAAAAATACCTTTATGCCTTACCGGCATTGTTGCTTTCGGGCATACTCCTAAGCTCATGCGCTACCAATCGGGTACAGCCAGTTCACCAAAAAGCTGAAACGGCTCCATCCAGGGAAACGGAAACCGGCCATTTTGTAAAAATGAAAGATGGTACCATCCGGCATTATCAATCTATAAAACTCGTAACCGGGGTTTTCAAATCGCCCCATTTACTGGCAGATGGCAAGACCAGGATTGAGGCAAAAGATATTATCGCATACCAGAATGATGAGCATTACGCGGTCTCTCAAAATACATTTGCCAGCGGGCGAAAAAGTTATGTGGCAGTAGAAACACTGCCTGGTTTCGCCATCAGAATTGTAAAAGGGAAACTAAATGTATACTGTAAGAAATTTTTTAATGGCCGGGCAGCAGTTGATGAGTATTACCTGCAATCGGGCGATGAGGGTCAGATTGTTGCATATCATCCCGACCTGATGCAGCAATTGATTAGCAATAATCAGGAAGCCCTTTCGTTTTTTATGAATACAAAAACAAAAGAAAAAGAACTTGCAAAAAAATTGGAAGCTACAGCTGTAAAATACAATCAAACTGACGCATTGCTGTCACAAAATCTATAATGTAAAATTTAGTGTGTTTTTTTTAATTGCATCAATTTAAACCCGGGTTTACGTCTGTAATGCCCGGGTTAATTGTTTTTAAACCCTGCTTTAACAAAAGCTTATCGCCCCTTCGTTAATCCTCGCTGCATAATTTCTTTCTCATAACTAGAACGGCTAAAAAATCCGGTCAATCAACATTATGAAAAAGAAAATTCTACTTATCCTTTGCTTGAGCGCATCTTTATTCAGTGTTGCGCAGCAAAAAACCAGTTTCGGCATCAAAGCCGGGCTGCTGTCGTCTGAAATGAAAGGCGATGCCGTAAATAATTTAAAAGACCTTCTAAGTTTTACAGATGGAATGGTCACTTCTAAAGGCCGTACCGGCTTTTTTGCAGGAGTAAATGCTGAAATTCCTATTGCTGCTTCGCTTTCCCTTGAACCAGGTATTTATTATTCACAAAAAGGGTATGAACTCAATGGGGAGTTAAACATCAAAGGGCTCGAATTCCTGGGTGCTAACGCCAAAGCACAATTGCAGTCACAATACATAGACCTGCCTTTGCTGCTAAAATTTAAATCCGGCGCATTGCAATTGTTTGCCGGCCCTCAACTCTCTTATCTCACCAAAGCCGACCTGCGAACCACCGCCGGCGTATTGGGTGTAAACCTGCTCAACAAAACACTCGATGCAACCTCGCAATTCAACCGCTGGGACGCCGCATTAACAGGCGGTATCGGATTCCAGGTTTCAAAGGGAATTGATATCTCTGCTTCATATGATTACGGGTTAATGAAAGTGGATGCTGGCAGCACTGTAGATTCTTACAACCGGGGTATAAAACTCGGCCTCGGAATCAGGTTTTAAAAAGTGATGGGTATGTATATATGCCGGATTGATACGTCAGTCCGGCTTTTCTTTGTTGCAACAGATAACTGTACTTTTGTATAAAAAAAGGCATGCGATTATCTTCGACCATCCAATTGCTGATTTCAATGTTGATTTTCACAGGAGTATCCCTCATATCCTGTAACTCTAATTCTGCTTCAGATAAAATAGTGGCTAAAGATACCCTGCCGGTTAAAACTCCTGTAGACATCAGTATCCCCGGAAGCTTTACTGCGCCTACCAAAATCATTTTCGACAGCACTGCTCTCCTTCAGTTTTTTGACAGCTTCCCCAATTTTACTCCCCTGCAAAAAGAACTGCTGGAATTTTATTCAGACAGGTCTTATTCATTTGCATGGTATGACGAAAAAGGGATGATTGAACCGGCAGACAACCTTTATAACAGGATACATAATATATCGGAAGAAGGCCTTCCTGACAAAATTCTATATAAGCCCCAGTTTATTCATTTAATGGAGTTGGAGGCCGACCAGCCAAAGCCATCGGCCCAGCTCGATATTATGCTTACCGCTCAATACCTGAGTTATGCAAAATCAGTTTGGTCTGGGTTTAGTAAAAAAGAACTTACCAGTATCGAATGGCTATTGCCAAGAAAAGAAACCCCATACAGGCAATTACTCGATTCGTTGTTATCGGGAAAAGACGTCTTAAAGCAAGCTCCGGTTTATAGGCAATATGCATTGTTAAAAAGTTACCTTCAGCGCTATGCTGCCATCCAGGCGAATGGGGGCTGGGGCATAATTGTTACTTCTAAAAAATCGTTGAAGCGTGGGGATTCATCTGAAGTGATTGCTTCCATTCGCAAACACCTGTTTATTACTGGCGATATAATCCAGGATGACCGATCCGCGAAATTTGACACAGTTTTGGAAGCCGCCGTAAAAAAATATCAATCCAGATTCGGGTTAACTGCAACAGGAATCATAACGCCAACGCTTATCAGCGAAATGAACCAACCGGTTGAAAAACGAATAGAACAAATTGTTGTTAATATGGAAAGGTGCCGCTGGGTGCCGGTAGCATTGAACACCGATTATCTCCTGGTAAATATTCCTGATTACAAATTGCATGTGTACGAAAAAGACAGCCTGGTATGGAGTATGAATGTAGTAGTGGGCAAAAACCAGCACCGTACAGTGGTTTTCAATGGAGATATGAAATATGTGGTGTTTAGTCCGTACTGGAATATCCCCCCAAGCATATTGCGAAATGAAGTACTACCTGCCATCCGCCGCAATTCCCGCTACCTGGCTTCTCACAACATGGAATGGAACGGCGGGAATGTGAGGCAAAAGCCAGGGCCCAATAATTCGCTCGGACTGGTAAAGTTCCTTTTCCCAAATTCGCATAATATATACCTGCATGATTCGCCTGCCAAATCTTTGTTCAATGAAGACAAACGTGCTTTCAGCCATGGATGTATACGCCTGGCTGAACCTAAAAAACTGGCATCCTATCTTTTACGCAACGATACGGCATGGAATGAGGAAAAAATTACAAATGCGATGAACGCCGGCATTGAAAAAACAGTAGTGCTCAAAAAGCCGATGCCCGTATTCATTGCATACTTTACATCCTGGGTAGACCGAAGTGGCCAGCTAAATTTCAGGAATGATATCTACAACCGCGATAGCCGGCTTGCTGCCATGATTGTAGAAAAACCTGTATTATAACTTTCTAACCGATACACACACAATGGCCTTATTTATACCCAGCGGCAACCCTGCGTTTTGTTTGGTCGTTATTTTTAGGGAACTTTATCTGATCAATACTAAAACATGAAAAATTTTACCAAACTAATTTTCTTTCTAACCTGTTTATTTTCATCCGCTGTTTTTGCGCAAAAGAGCTACTGGACAGACATTCCGGAAACCGTAGCCAACGCTGCTAAAGGGGAGCGGGTGCTGATACCGAACAAATACAGGACAGTAGCGCTCAATGAAGAAGCGATGCTCAACGATTTGCGTAGCGCCCCTGCAGAATTTTCACAACAGGCGCAGTTGCAACCGATGATCATTGCCTTACCAATGCCGGATGGAAGCACCAGGCATTACAAAATAAGTGAGTACAATATGATGGAACCCGGCCTCAGGGACAAATTTCCATCCATTCGCACGTATAGTGGGCAGGGTATAGAAGACCCGGCTGCTGTGATCAAAGCCGATTGGACAGGTTTTGGATTTCATGCTATGATATTGTCTCCATCTGGTTCTGTTTGGATTGATCCTTACAGCCGGGGAAATACCAGTCATTATATTTCGTATTATAAGAAAGACCTTCCGCCAAAATCATTTACCGAACTGGATGTAATTCCGGGGGAGCATACAGGCAGGGATGGAGATGTGAATGGGATTGTGGCAGGTGGGCCTTGCCTTGCTGGCAACTTAAGGTCATACAGGCTTGCTGTTGCATGTACGGGGGAATATGCTGTAGCGGTTGGTGGTTCCACCCCGTTATTGCTACATTCTGCCATTGTTACATCAGTAAACAGGGTCAACGGTGTATATGAGCAGGAAGTTTCTGTTAGGCTGGTTTTGGTAGCTAATAACAACCTGGTTGAATACCTTACACCGGGAAGTGATTTATTTACAGGCAATGACAACGCTGCTGTTCTCATCAACGAAAGCCAAACAGTTATTAACTCAGTAATTGGTTCGGCAAATTATGATATCGGGCATACATTTAGTACCGGTGGCGGCGGCCTGGCCCAATTGGGTTGTGTTTGTACGGCCAACAAAGCAAGGGGGATCACAGGCTTGCCCAATCCCGTAGGCGATGCCTATGACATTGATTTCGTAGCACATGAAATGGGACACCAGTTTGGAGGGCAACATACATTCAATGCCAGTACGGGTAATTGCTCGGGTAATGGGTCTGCTTCGGCAAATGCCGAACCCGGAAGTGGCAGCACGATAATGGCTTATGCAGGTATCTGTACCATTACGAATGATTTGCAGCTACACAGCGATCCTCAATTCCATGCCATCAGTTTCGATCAGATTGGCACTTTCACCCGTTCGGGTGCAGGCGCTGGATGTGGTACCGTAATTGTAACTGGCAATAACCCACCGGTAGTAAATGCAGGCAGCGATTATACAATACCGGTATCTACCCCTTTTATGCTAACGGGAACAGCCACCGATCCTGATAACGATGTACTTACTTATAGTTGGGAACAAGTGAATGTAGGTGGAGCTTTTTCTAATTGGAACACGCCAGGGGCGGGTTCACCATTGTTCCGATCTTTTGCACCTGTTTCAAATGGCACTAGGACATTTCCCAGGATATCAGATGTAGTAAACAACAGCACTACCATCGGCGAAATTTTACCTTCGGTTGCACGTACCATGACATTCAGGCTAACAGTAAGGGATAATCGAGCAAGTGCAGGGGGCGTATGTTATGATGAAGCATCTGTAACAACTTCTGGTGCAACTGCATTTAATGTAACATCACAATCTACTGCAACCACATGGACGGCCAATGGAACCAATACAGCTACCATCACCTGGGCAGTGGCAGGTACCACAGCGGCACCTTTTAATGTGGCCAATGTTGCTATCATGTTATCTGTTGATGGTGGATTTACATATCCTTACACATTAATTGCTTCTACCCCCAATGATGGAACGCAAGTAATCACTATTCCATCCGCCAATACTACCCGTGGCAGGGTGATGGTAAAGGCGATCGGGAATATTTTCTTTGATATCAACCTCGCAGATATTACCATTACCTCTGCCTGTTCAGCAGAAGGGGCAGTGGTATCACCCAATAGTACGGTAACAGCTGCAGCCGGTGATGCAGCACTCAATCTGGGCCTTACTGCAAATTACAGCTCACCACTCACCATAGCCGGTACGTTACAAACCACCGACCCCATTTCTGATCTTTCGGTGTTGAATACAGCCACTTCTTCTTGTGCAACATTTTTGAATGAGATGAAGTACGATAGCTATGTATTTACGCCCAGTACCAGTGCTACTTATACCTTCACGCTCACAGGTGTATTCCCAACCATTATGAACCTGTACAGTACTAGTTTTGATCCTGGCAACTCATGTACCAATTTCCTTCGTTCGAATGCCAGCTTTACAAGTCCGAACGTTGCCATTGGCGCCAGTTTTTCGCAAGCGCTTACGGCTGGGTCTACCTATGTCATGGTGATTGGTACGTTTAGCAATACACAACCAACACTACCTGCACCTTATTCTGTGGCAGTTAGTTCAGCACCGGTTGGTGGTGCTCTTTACAGCGGAAGCGGTATCTATGTAAACCCTGGTGCCGGATTTAATTATACTTACATAGTCGTTAACAATGCTACTGGTAATATTACAGGCATAAGTGCTACTTCAAATCTTACGAATAGTGCAACATATCCCGTTGGGTCTTATACCGTGTACGGGCTTTCATATGCTTCCTCCATTCTTAATCTTAACAGTTTCATAGGGGGTAGTTTTACAACACTGGTGAATAGCATTTTCAGTAACCCTGCAGGCTTCTGTGCAAACCTGAGTAAGAATAGCGTACAGGTAAATATTACTTCGGGTGCCATCCCAGTAAGTTTCCTGGGATTAACGGCCCGTAAATCGGGATCTAAAGTGATCCTCGACTGGCGTACGGCATCCGAACAAAACAGTTCGCATTTTAATGTGTTAAGATCGGCCGACGGCGTTGCGTTTGACCGCAACCTGGGTGTTGTAACGGCAGCGGGTAACAGCAGTAACATTCGCAGTTATCGTTTCACAGATGACCTGCCTCTACACAAGTGGAATTATTACCGCATTGAGCAGGTGGATACCGACCAGGACAAAATGTATAGCAACACGGTTGCGGTTCAGTTTGACCAGCAGGGGAATTTGGTATTGATTTACCCCAACCCTGTAACAAGTACATTAACTATAGAATACAACAGCCTTGTTGCCGGAAAAATACAATTGCAGGTGATAGACAGCAAAGGGGCTATTGTGATGGCAGAATCGGTAGCAGTTATGAATGGCAGGACGCTCTATAAAATGCCGGTGCAGGCATTGGCTGCCGGTGTTTATATGCTCAGGTATACAGGAGTAGATGGAAAAGTTTCGGGCATGCGCTTTGTAAAGCAGTAATTTAAATTTAGAAATTTTGTAGCCCCGTTTGTAAATGGACGGGGCTTTTTTATACGCATTGAATCTGATTGTGTAGATTGCAGTAAATACAATTTATTCAATGGTTCAGTTATTGCCTTTCGGCAGGGAAGATTTTGCACAATTAACAGCATGGATAAACGATGAAAATCTGCTGATCAAATGGTCGGGCAACCTGTTCAGTTTTCCCCTTACACAGGAAAGCCTCGAATGGTATATAGAAGACACGAATGACCCTGACAATTCTGATGCGTTCGTGTATAAGGTAGTGGATACCGATACAGGGGATACCATCGGGCATATTTCGCTGGGGGGGATTAGCAGGAAAAACCGTTCGGGCCGTATCAGCCGTGTTTTGGTGGGTAACGAACTTATGAAAGGAAAAGGTTATTGCCGGCAAATGGTGGAAGCTGTTGCCAGGATAGGTTTTGAAACACTTCACTTACATCGTATCAGCATGGGTGTATACGACGACAACAAGGCTGCCCTTCATTGCTATCAGAAAGCAGGGTTTAAAATTGAAGGGATAAACAGGGATGTATTATGGTACAACAATCAATGGCATAGCCTCGTAGAAATGAGCATGCTCGAAGATGAATGGCAGGCATTGCATGGGGTGGGAAAAGAATTAACACGCAAAGAAAACCGGCCGCAAACCTGTTAAGTTTACAGCCGGTGATATGGTGGAGTTCCTATTTCGTTTATTAGTTAACGTGGCCTGTTATTAAAACCACCACCGCCACGGTTAAATCCTCCGCCGCCACCGCCCGGGCTTCGCCTGAAGCCTCCGCCACCAGATGATGGAGGGCCGCTTCTTTCTTCTGCTTCCTTCACCACAAGGGGTTTTTTGCCTAGTGAAATATCATTCAAACTCTCAATCGCTTCCAGCCCTTCTTCACGGTTTTTCATTTCTACAAATCCAAATCCTTTACTCTTGCCAGTTTCTTTATCTATGGCAACTTTGGCAGAAACAATGGGTCCGAATTTTTCAAAAATTTCTTCCAATTCTGCATCATCGAGGTCGTAAGGTAAGCCCGCAACAAAAATTTTCATAAAGCAATTATTTTTGTGAATGTACAGAACTTATGTTGGTTATAAAATAGGTGCTGCCATATTTTTTTTCAAAATGATACAAGGTTGAATCTCGTCAATAAAAGATTCAACAAACACAATCAACCTACATAACCAGGAATTTTTCCTGATGGGTGCCCATCACCAGTTTGTACACCCCGGATTGCAAGCCTACGATCCGGAGTTTAAATTCGGCCAGGTTTGAAGAAATAGCGCCTTTGCGGATTACTCGCCCGTCTTCATTCGTAATCACATAGCCGTTTTCTGGAAACTGCCCTGTATCAGTATGAACGGTTAACGTTTCATTTTGTAATACTTTCACCGGAGTGAGGGTGAAATGATGCTTACTGTTCATGTAGTTGGATTTTAAAGCGGAAATATGCTGAAGGTTTTTACCTCGTCATTCAAAGGATTAAATGGTTATCATGGATAAAATTCAAGATTGAAAAAAAGGGCATTCGTAAGGTTGGTTTTTCTATTAATGAAAATAAGGGGAGGGTAGGTACATGTGTAGTATCCTGGGGTGTCATGTGGAAAGGTTTAGCAGGCAAATCAAAGCAATAAATATGCCATTATACTTAACTTAGTAGGCAGATTTCACTTTTCTAATACTATTGTAAGCTGAAGGGATGAGAAATCATAATTAACTTAACTGATCAAAATCTATAATATGTTTCATCTGATTTTTTTGCTCTTAAGCATTTGGGGGAATTTATTGAATCATTTTCTACCGTTACAACAAAAGCCTTCCGAATACCTGGTATTTCATAACAACCATTATGTGGAAGATTGGAAACCGGCGTATAAGAAAATGGCCTACTATACGATTGAGGGAAAAGGCATGGATAAGAAACTAAAAAAGGTGAAACTGAAATTTCACGCAGTAGAAGATGAATGCATAGGGGCCCGCATCACCTATTTTAAGATACCCGGCAACGACGATGCTTTACAACCATTATTGTCTTCAGCTTCCCTATCTCAAAAAACGGTTATAAAAAATGCTGCATATTCTAAAGATGCGATGGTGAAAGCGGGCGATAAAATTAAAATCGAGTTCAACGGGAAAGGCTATACGCTGCTGATGGAAAAAAACGGCGAAGCATCCGACGGGTTGAGTTTGTTTCTCAGGGATGGAACCAATAAAATACCTCTTGGCAGAACCAGTACAGTAGAAGATTACCCGGTGTTGTTGTTATATGCCGGAGACATCAATGGGGACGGGGCGATGGATCTGATTGTAAGATCCAATCCCAAAGAAGCTATCAGCATCATATTATACACTTCAGTTATGCAACCCGATAAAACTTACAGGATAAAAGAAGTATCCCGTTGTTTTTTTACATCATTACCATGCTAACAGATAATAAATAGCATAAACATCCGTTTAAGTAAAAGTCGGGTAATCAAGCGCCCGGTTACCAAAACTGCCATTCCTGCGGTAAGTGAAGATGGGAGTTATCCGGAATTTATACAGATACCGGATGTAACATACATCAGCCGTAGCTTACCTTATGAGGCACTTTTACATAACTTACAACTATGTTGTAAGTTATTTTCGTTGCCTGGCTCATGCTGCCAGGTTTATTTTTCACTTATTTTCTTTTCAATCCGGCTGTCGGGGATAAACCAGATGATAGCAACTGTTGTATATAAGGCAAAGCCAATCCAGGGGCTTATAAAACAGGATGCAATTCCAGCAATATAAATGAATACTGAAATTTTGCCTTTAAAATCACTTCCGATTGCTTCCGCCAATTCAGACGATTTCCCATGATGGTCGCTTAACTGGTGTGCCAGGATGTAATATGCAATGGCAGCCATCAGTAAAACAACACCATATACAATTACCGGCCATTTAGAAAAATTGTTTTCGCCCATCCATCCCGATGCAAAAGGAACCAATGATAACCAGAAAAGAAGGTGGAGGTTACTCCACAATATCCGACCATTAACACGTTTGGCGGCTTGCAACATGTGATGGTGGTTGTTCCAGTAAATACCGATATAGATAAAACTGAGGACATAGCTTATAAATACCGGCAGCAGTTTTGCCAGGGATGCAAGGTGATCACCATCCTTTGGAACTTTCATTTCCAGCACCATAATCGTTATAATAATGGCAATTACACCATCACTGAATGCTTCTAATCTTCCTTTTCCCATTGATTGATTTAAATAGCTAAGTTAGGGAAGCTTCAGGATTGGCGGGTGATTGGCATCAATTGATTATTTTTGCCGTAGAATTTCAACATTATGAGTAGCAACCTTTTTACAACCGGGCAAATTCAAACCAATAAAGGAACCATCCATTTCGAATTATACGATGATGATGCACCGGGCACAGTCGCCAATTTTAAGAAACTGATCAACCAGGGCTTTTACGATGGGTTGCGTTTTCACCGGGTGATCCCCGATTTTGTGGTACAAGGCGGTTGCCCGGATGGATCGGGGGCTGGCGGTCCCGGCTACAGTATCCCTTGTGAAACCCGTGGAACCAGGCAGGTTCACGACCGGGGAGTATTTTCGATGGCACACCGAGGGCCGAATACCGGAGGCTCCCAGTTTTTTATCTGCCACAGCCGTCAAAATACGAAGCACCTCGATGGCGTACATACCTGCTTTGGAAAAGTAACGGATGGAATGGAAGTAGTAGACCAATTGGTGGCAGGTGATAAAATGGAAAAAGTGACACTCAACGATTAAAATCAGTGTTTTACCGAAAAGATTTCATTTTTAGTTGAACAATGTTTACCTTTAGCTCCGAAAGCTAACTATCAGGTTACCAGCACCTATAACCCGAAACCCTCGAATTCGTCTTCCCAAAGATCACAAAGGTTATTACTGTACCAGGATTTTTTTTCCAGGCATCAAACCCTGCAAAAATCAGCCTGATTCATACATGCACGGCCAATCGTTTTCATTGAGAATGATTAGTCACATTTTTTTCACAAAGACAAAGAGAAGCCTATGTCCACTTACTATTTTAGTACTTTTAGCCTTAAATCAAACAAACCAATGTTTAGTCATTTTAGTTTGCGCAAACTGTTGTGCGGATTTGGGCTTGCAATACTGGCAAACACTGCGGTAGCCCAGTATGCTATCAAAACAAAATTTCAGAATTCAACCGTATATGCTGGCATTGAAGTTGGTTCGAAAGGTGTGAAGATGAGCCTTCTTGAAATTGGCAAAAACGGGCAGAAGAATGGTAATTTTAATATCCTGAAAGATACTTCTGTAAATACAGATTTCATCACTTTCAGCCCTGCAACATTTCAGGCTACATTGAAAGGCCTTACAGGTTTGTTCAATACGGCTCTCACCAATTATCAGATACCCAGCGAACGTATATTCACCGTGTTCAGCAGCGGGGTAAAAATACAAGCCCAGAAAGACGAAAAAACCAATTGGATCACCAACATGGCCGATTCTTTCAGAAAAGAAATCAAAGAGCCGCAGCGATCCATGAATGCCATTGATGTAATTGATGAGGCACGTTTATCGCACCTGGGAATCGTTCCGTCTTCCAGGAGGTACAACACATTTTTGATTGATATTGGTAGTGGAAATACCAAAGGCGGATATTTCCCTTCTGGCAATACAAAAGACTTTAAATTATTTCAGCTTACATGGGGCACCAAGAGTATTGCCAATGCAACTGAAAAGAGGCTGGAGGATGATAAATCTGTTACGAATTACAGCAAGCAGATGTACCGTGTGTTAGCCGGTCAGGCCAATGATGAAATCATTTATGCGGTAAATGTTAGTGGTGCCTATAACATGAGTGACAACATCGCTTTCAGCGGTGGTATAGCTTGGGCAACAGCAACATTAATGTACCCAGAGCTGGCCGACAATCCTGTGGTGCCGGTAATTTTTGATGATGTACTTAAATTCAGCGAAAGATTGTATGCAGATTATGCCTCTTTTGGTGATTCAGCCATTGTTAAACATACCACCGACCCAACACTGGATAAGGCCATGATTGCAACGGAGGTAAAAAGAGTGCATAAAGTATTCGATCAGCGTGCATTAATGGCCGGAACCGGTTTGTTATTAAAAATCATGCGCCAGTTTGAAGGTATATATGAGAAAAAACAATTTTTCCTGGTTAAAAACGGACAAGTAGGTTGGATAAGCGCTTACGTTGACCAGGCCATGTCTAAATTAGATTAAGGGATTGAAACCCTTTCCCAAAGCAATACATGAAAGATTCCAAATCACTGCTCTTACTGGTTGTTTCTGTTTTGTTGATATTGGTATCTTTTGCGCTCCTGTGGAGTTGGGGCTACAACCTCGGCAATCAAAAAAGCGAAAAGCAAGGTACTGTATATATTCTCAAGGATTCTACACAAGCTGCCAATGAAGCAAGGGATTCATTGGCAAAAGTGTATTCAACTACCATTCAAAACCTTGGGCTGTTGGATTCTTCCAGGATCAAAGCAGATTCACTTAAATCAGATTTATCAGCAAGGCTAGCCGAATTTTACCAGCTTCGCGACGAAATATCCGGATTGCTTAAAAATCCTGTAACCAAAGCAGATCTAGATATTGCCAAGCAGAAAATAGATGAGTTACAGCGTAAAATTGACGAACTAAGGGATCGCAACACCGATATAGAAAAAGAAAATAAAAAGCTGTACGCACTCCTTTCCCAACTTACTCAAAACCAAAAACAATCAGTTCAAAATAGCCGTCCAGTTATACCGGCTGATACCCGGATTTCCAGTGCTTCAGAACGTAACAACGCTGGCGCTGCTTTCTCTGCTTCAGAACTAAGATTGGCTGCTTTTATGGTTGATGAAGGCCGGGAGCAGGAAACTTACATGGCCCTTCAAACGGATAAATTTGTAGGAACATTTGTTGTAAAAAATAATACTGCCCAGGCTGGCAATGGCGAAATCATGGTGGTACTTATGCAGCCCGATGGAAAAGTAGTAAAACCTTCGGCATGGGATGTGGGTTCTTTTGAAACCAGCGAAGGCCGTAAAATTTATTCCTGCAAAGTTCGGTTCGAATATGCCAAAGGGGAAGCTAAGCGATTAAGCTTTACCGTTAATGCCGATAAATGTGTAAAAGGGAATTACACCGTACAACTCTACCAAAACGGCGTCATGATTGGCCGCATGTCTAAATCCCTCATATAATTTAATCTGCCCTCTTAAAGTCTAAATCCTGGAAATCGAAACTGAAATCGGTTAGGGGAGAAATGGCTTCCATTTTTATACCCATGGCTTTCCCATCTTTATCCAATGAAAAATTAGCAAATGCATCAGCATCCATACTTCTGTCGGTCCACTTTACAATAAAACTGTTTCCCTTGTAATATATCATTTCTCCACTAAGCAAGGGCGATCTTTCAGACTGAAACCATGGTTTACCGCCCTTAAGCGATACCGTTACTTTACCAAACCAGGGGTCTACATAGGAGCCTGTGTATATATTGTAATTAATCGGTTGCTTGTTGTTCTTTTGAACCGAATCAATAGATGCCCATAGTTTTTTTGTAATGCTTTCTGCTTCATCCTTGGCCCTCTTTGCCCTGCCGGTCATTTCTTTCAAACGGTCGGCACCTTTCACACCAAGGTATCCGTCTTTGATGGAAGAAGTTAGGGTAGTAAAAGCCCCCCCGGCCTGCTGATTGGTGAGTACAATAATACCAAGTTTCAGTTCCGGGATGAGTGTAACCTGCGTAACCACACCTGCTAGTCCGCCGGTATGCGATACCTGCTTGTATCCTTTTACATCTGCCAGGAACCAACCCAATCCGTAACCAGCGAAATGTGTGTTGTAAGGGCTGTTTCCATTAACCGGAATAATGGTTTGAAGGTTCCACATTTCCTGTAACATATCCTTGCTGAACAAAGACTGTCCATTGCCATATTTACCTTCATTCAACAGCAGCATAACCCATTTGCTGAGATCAGTGATATTACTGTAAATCCCTCCGGCGGCATTGCAATTGTTGCTCCAGTCGCGGCGGATGTTTTTTACAATCCCATCTACAGGGGCATGTGGGTCGGCAACATTGGAAACATCCCGAAGCCCTTTAAAAGAAGCAGCGCTTGATTGCATTCCGATTGGCCGCATCATTCGGTTTTCAACAAATGATTCCCAGGTCATGCCCGATACTTTCTCTATGACTTCCCCGGCTACGATATACAACAAATTGTCGTAATCAAATTTTGTCCTGAACCCTGAAACAGGCTTTAGATAGCGGAGGTTGTGTATAATATCCTGCTTACTGAAATTGTTAGAGTCGGGGAAAAACATCAAATCACCAGCCCCCAATCCCAATCCACTGCGATGCGTAACCAGGTCTCGAATCGTAAATTCTTCCGTCACATACGCATCATACATTTTAAATCCGGGGATATAGTCCCTAACCTTATCATCCCATGTAAGCTTACCCTCATCTACCATCATGCTGATGGCAGCAGTGGTAAATGCTTTGCTATTGGAAGCAATGCCAAATAATGTATTTTCATTCACTGGTTGAGCAGTAGCCAGGGATCGTTTTCCATAACCTTTGGCATGAATCAACTGCCCGTCTTTTACAACGCCTACCGCAATACCGGGTACATCAAAAGCCTCCAGCGTTTTCAATGCAATAGAGTCTATTTGTGCAGAGGTGAGTGGTTGTGCAACCAGGTTGCCGGTTAAGCAAATTCCAATGAAGATTAAAATAAACGTACGCATACTTTGATATTAAGTAATTAATAAGGCTGGACTGATAAATATTTGAAAATTAAGTGATTTCAATATTATATCATTCAAAATCAAATCACCGCCCAGATTAAAACCCGCTCCAATATTATGTAATTGTTATTTATCCACAGCATCTTTTATATATGCGGCGGATTTGCTAGTTTTCAGCAAAATTCTAAGTATGCAAACGCATCACGAGCACCTCAAACCAATCAATGAATACATTTCTCCAAGGCATTTCAGGGATGAAGTTACCTATAACAAGATACAACGCCACCTCATTGATATAAATGATTCCATCACAGATGAGGATATCCGAAATATTAAAATCCTGGTGGCAGGGAAACAGATTGAAGATAAAAGTGCCGAGCTCGAAAAAATGATACGTTCATAATAAAAAAATGGTTAGTAAACACCAGCTCCGCTTTTTGGCGGAGTTTTTTTTTGCCCTCGGTTGTACTACAAGAGAACTACAACAGGTACTACAAAATTGAAAGCGGGATTAACAGAATTTCGCTTCGCAAAAGTCCAATCCTTAACAGCACCCTGAGCCGGAAAAACCGTTGCTATTCCTATAAAAAAACCATCCTTGAAAAACCTTCGAAAGAAGGTTTTTTTGTTGTTACGATCAACCCCTCAACTTTATTGATGTATTATTTAACTTATTTTGCACAGCAGAACAGTGACACTGTTTGATGAACACATGAAAGCAGCGAGTGTAAAAGAGATCAAGAACGAACTGGAGACCATTCCAACAGGCCAACTGCTGGAGATATGTATGCGGCTGGCCAAATTCAAAAAAGAGAACAAGGAACTGATCAGTTATTTGTTATTTGAAGAACAGGACGAACAACAATATATAGCATCCGTAAAAGAAGAAATTGACCTTGCTTTTGAGGAAATGAATACGTCCAATGTGTATTTCGCCAAAAAGACCATTCGACGGGCCGTTCGGATTACCGGCAAATACATCAAATACAGTTCCCAAAAAACAACAGAAGCGGAGTTGTTGCTTTATATCTGCAAAAAACTGCAGGAATCCGCCCTTGACATCACAAAAAGTACGGTACTCAGCAACATCAACCGTTCATTGATCAAGAAAGCTGCTGCAGCAATAGGTACTATGCATGAAGACCTGCAATATGAATTTCTGCGAGATTTGAAACAATTGGGAGGCCAATAAGATCCTAAGGCTTAAACCTACCTTTAAATTCCTTCCTGAACTTAATGTAATCGGGGATGGATACATTTTGTACATAAGAATTACCCGGATGATTCAAAATGTATTCCTGGTGATAGGCTTCTGCAGGATAAAATGCTTTGAAAGGCACCAATTCAGTAACCACTTTGTTTTTATATTTTTTGCTGGCATCCAGTTTCCTGATGGCTTCCACCACAATTTTCCGTTCTGCCTCGGTTCTGTAAAAGACGACAGACCGGTATTCTGTACCTACATCGTTTCCCTGCCGGTTGAGGGTAGTTGGATCCATGCTTGCAAAATAAGCATCCACCAATGTTTGGTATGATATTACTGTAGGGTCATAGAAAACCTGAACGGTTTCGGCATGCCCGGTACTTCCTCCCGACACCTCTTCATAACTTGGATTGTTTGTTCGGCCACCGGCATACCCCGAAACAGCATCTCTTACCCCCAATAGGCTTTGAAAAACAATTTCAGTATGCCAGAAACAACCCTGAGCAAATGTAGCTACCGCCTCATTGGGTTTGGGAGTAGGGTCTCCGGCTGGAATGCTAATTTTATTGTCCTGCGTTTGGGCACAGGATATAAGTACCACCAGGAGTGAACAGGTAATCAAGATTTTTTTCATACAATTTATTTGGTGAAGGAACGTACTATAATATACAATAGTTTGGCCTGTTTTGTTAAAATCACCCCAACTCTTCCGCAAAAAAAATGATGGCCACAGGCAGATATATGTAAATTAGCGGCTTATAAACAATTATGGCAGCATCGGTCAATGAATTTAAGCACATATTTTTTATCGGCGTAGCCGGAACCGGCATGAGTGCACTGGCTCAGTACCTGTGTGGGATTGGGAAACAAGTGAGTGGCAGTGACCGGTATTTTGTACATGGGGTTGCCAACGACACCCGGGATAAACTCGAAGAATGGGGCATCCGCTGCTTTCCGCAGGATGGCTCGGGCATTGATGCATCAACTTCCCTTGTAGTAGCTTCAACGGCTATCGAAGACACCGTTTTTGAAATCCAGAAAGCAAAAGAACTATCTATTCCGGTTATCCGAAGAAGCGAAATGCTGGCTATGATTGCAAGAAGTTGCAAGACGATAGCGGTGGGCGGTACTTCAGGAAAAAGTACCACAAGCGCCATGCTGTTCGACATTATGAGAGAAGCCGGGATGGATCCGGGTATCATCAGCGGAGCCGGACTGGTAAGCATCATCCGCCAGGGAAAAATAGGAAATGCATGGGTTGGCAAAGGAGAGTGGTTGATCATTGAAGCCGATGAAAGCGATGGCTCCATAGTACAATACACCCCCGAAGTAGGGCTGCTGCTCAATATCGATAAAGACCACCAGGAGATAGATGAACTGGTAGATATTTTTAAGACATTCAAATCAAATAC
>JBPOHG010000091.1:0-3658 GCA_052035835.1 Bacteroidota bacterium
TTTTTTCTGTTTATACCATAGCAGGGTATTCATTGCCGGTATCAGATTATGTAGCAGACTTTCTCCCGTTGTCTATTGGTTTGAGAAGCCGGAACTTATCCCTGCGATTGATGGCTGATTATCAAAAAGGGAATTGGTTTGGCACATTGTCGGGTACTTACGTGTTGCGCAGTAACATTGAGATAGACAGAAATGCTTATTACACTACACAAATGGTCTATTCCAATACAGTAGATATGCCCGATGCAGCGCAATACAATATCCGTGCTGGTTTCAGGAATGAAACATTGATTGCAGAAGCTGTGCTATCCAACTGGACGACACTTGGCGGTTTTGATATCAGCAAAAACAATATGCCTTTTCCCAGCAATGAAATGAATGCAACAACCATTGGGATCAATACAAAATACAATGTAAACTTTCTAAAAGGCCTTTCATTTACTGGTGGTGTGCATACAACTATTGCTGGTAGGAATGTAGGGAAGGCAACCAATTACAATGCCGGTATATTTTATATCGTAGACCTGGGAAAAAAAGAAAAGGCAGCGCCAGATCAAAAATAATTTTATCGGCCTTCAATGAATGACCATTAAATCAAAACAAAAAATGAAAATAACTATAAGAAATAGTATCCTAATCTTGTTCTGTGCTTTTATAGCATCCTGTAACAAAGGGATAGATGAAAGGAATTTGGAGTTTACTCCACTACATCCATTAAATCCTGATAGCAATGCAGGAACATGGAAGCCAATCCTTTTACTCGCACCAGATGAAATCGCTGTGAATGCACCTGCCGCCACGAATACAGCAGGTTATATTGCAGAATTAAATGAAATCAAAGGATGGCAGGCAAGGCTAACCCCGGCGCAGAAAAGGAAAATAAATTACTGGAGTGCCGGTGCTGTGCTCCGTTGGAATGAAATCATGCGTGAACTTGTTGCCAAAAGAAATGTACCGCCATTCCAGAATGCTGATGGTACATATCCATTCCCCAATGCAGGGAACCCTTTTGCTTACCCCGTTTTCCCATTTAGCAATCCCCCTTATGCGGCGCGTGCATACGCATACGTGAGTGCAGCTCAGTATGATGCATTGGTGGCAACCTGGCATTACAAAATGTTATACCAAAGGGCTGCCCCTTTCATTGTAGACAGTAATATTACAGCCATGGTTCCTAAAAGCATCCTTCCTTCTTATCCATCAGAGGATGCGGCAGTCATTGGGGTTACTGTAGAATTGCTCAAGCTCTTGTTCCCGGCCGACCTGGCATATATTCAGGAAAAGGCCGACGAACACAAGTTGTACAGGATTATGGCAGGCGTAAATACGAGAAGCGATATGGATGCAGGTGAAGCATTGGGTAGGGCAGTTGCTCAGAAGTTTACCGCCAGGGCAAGAACCGACCGGGCAGGTGCTGCAGCAGGGACGCCAACAATATGGGCAGTACTTGAAACAGGAACTGCGGCTACTGGTGAAATCCCATGGATCAGCCAGGAATCGCCGAAACGCCCACCTATGTTGCCGTTATTCGGAAAAGTAAAAACCTTTCTTTTCGACTCACTTACGCTGATCTCTATACGACCGCCTGCGCCGCCTTCTACAAGTTCGGTTCAATTCAGGGAGGAAACCGATGAAGTATTGTATTTCAGTTCGCACTACGACCGGGAAAGAATTCGTATTGTACATTTCTGGGCCGATGGAGTGAATACATATACACCCCCCGGCCACTGGAATGCAATCGCTGCGGAGGACTTTGTACAACAGCATTTTAGTGAAGTGAGATGGGCAAGAAACATGGCATTACTCAACATGAGCCTAATGGATGCGGCCATAGCTTGTTGGGATGCAAAATATACCTATTTCAATCCAAGGCCTTCCCAGGTGAATCCAGCTATTAAAACCTGGACAGGATTGCCTAATTTCCCATCCTATACCAGCGGGCACTCAACTTTTAGCGGAGCAGCGGCTACCATACTCGGGCACATCCTTCCAACTAAAGCACAGGAGTATAGTGCGATGGCTAAAGAAGCATCGTTGTCGAGGTTATATGGTGCCATTCATTATCGCAGCGATTGTGAGGCAGGGCTGGCATGTGGTGAAAGGGTGGGGTCATTTGCAATTGCTAGGGCAGCTTCGGATGGTGCAGAATAACGGGAATCAATAAACGAAATAAAAATTCTGGTAATGAAACATCTATTTCCCCTTATCTTATTATTTTTTGTAACAAACCTGGTAGCGCAACAACCATTGCCCCCAGATCGGTTATTCAAAGACCTGTTCAGGGATGTTCAGTTGGCAAAGATTTTTCCTGATGGAAAAACTTTTGTGGATGCTGTCCCCAGGAAAGACCCTACAGTTATCGTAGAGGCGTACAAAAAATTGAAAGTTGCAAATGGGCAAGGGTTTTCATTAGAAAAATTTGTGAAAGAAAATTTCGATATACCTTCTTCTCCTCCTGCATTCGATTATGTGATGCAGCAGAAATTTGCAGCAGATCACATAAAAAACTTATGGCCGGTCTTGCAACGCCCTTCCGATGAAATAATCCCCGGGGCTTCATTGCTCGCATTACCCAAACCTTACCTTGTACCCGGGGGGAGATTCAGGGAGATCTATTATTGGGATTCATATTTTACCATGCTTGGGTTAAAAGTGCATGAACAAACAGATGTTATCGAAAATATGGTAAGCAATTTTGCATGGCTAATCCATACATACGGGCATATACCCAATGGCAGCCGCACTTATTACCTTAGCCGTAGCCAGCCTCCATTTTTTAACCTTATGGTAGAATTGCTTGCAACAGTGAAAGGGGATGAAGTGTACAAAGAGTACCTGCCTGCACTAAAGAAGGAATATGATTACTGGATGGATAAGTCTGCAGCTACCAAACATGTAGTGTTGCTGCCAGACGGTTCTAAATTGAACCGCTATTACGATCGGGACGCAATACCAAGGCAGGAGTCTTATGCCGAAGATGTTGCTCTGGCTGAAAATGCAAAAGGAAGAAAAAAAGATGAATTGTATCGGGATATGCGTTCTGGTGCAGAGAGTGGATGGGATTTCAGCAGCAGGTGGTTTGCAGATGGAAAAAATCTTTCAACCATCGAAACCACGAATATAATTCCAGTAGACCTCAATTGCCTTTTATACAAACTGGAAGAAAGAATTGCGGATGCTGAAAACCTGTATGGCACCAAGGAGCAGGCAAAAAAATTTAAAGAACTGGCTACTGCCCGCAAGAAGGCCATTCTCTTCTATTGTTGGAATGCAGAAAAAAAATATTTCAGCGATTACAATATCCGGTTGAAGAAAACGAACAATCATATCTCTGCTTCCACTTTATACCCACTGTATATGAACATCGCTTCAAATGAACAAGCTGCTGCAACCCTCGATGCAGCAGCCAGGTGGTTGCTAAAACCTGGAGGAATTGTTAGCACAACAGTAAATACCGGGCAGCAATGGGATGCTCCCAATGGATGGGCCCCACAACAATGGGTGGCAGTTCAGGCAGCGGTTAATTATGGTCGAACAGATTTGGCAAAACAAATTGCAAAAAACTGGCTTTCAGTGAATGACAAAGTCTATAGGGCCACAGGAAAAATGATGGAAAAGTACAATGTGGAAGATCTGGAAAAAGAAGCCGGAGGTGGTG
>JBPOHG010000153.1:0-15006 GCA_052035835.1 Bacteroidota bacterium
ACCACTCATTTTATTGCAGCTTTGATATTACTGGCATATACGCTGTGGTTTGCCATGGGTTTATTACCATCGCTAAAAGAAAAGATTATTCAGCCGTCAGTACGCAAGTTGCTGGTTATCATTATGGTAATCTTATTTTTTCAATTGATATATGGAGGATTTATGGCAGGTATGCGTGCAGCAGCGACGGCCCCTACCTGGCCCGATATCAACGGACAGTTTGTACCTTCTTCTTTTAGCGAACTTTCGCCCTGGATGCAAAACCTGGTCAATAATAAACTGGCGGTTCATTTTATACACCGCGGTTTGGCCTACCTATTGTTAGCACTGGTGTTACTGTTTTACATTAAAACGGGAAATATTAAGGGCAATCCGGCGTTTATGAAATTGAGAAACGCAGTTTTGATGCTGATCCTGGCGCAAGTTTGCCTGGGAATCCTGGCACTGATGTTTGCTACCAATGCCACGGCTTTTGTATGGCTGGGGGTATTGCACCAGTTTACTGCAATGCTGCTGGTGATGTGTTTTACCGGCTTGCTGTTCCTTGTACGAAACGTTAAAGTAGTGGATGAGTGATGGGATAAATTAAATCTTTTCGGTACTTCATATACCGCTTATGCTAAAGCAACTGATCAGGAACGTTTATTATTCTTTCCCTGTACAACTTTTTATACTTCATTTTAGAAAGTACCAGATCCTGTTGTTGTTCTGGTTTATCCTGGCAAGTACGATCAACAGTGGTTTCATGAAAACCTTTGGGGCAGATGCCCTTTTCTTTGCTCCCGAATACCTGGGAACAGTAAATTACCTCGGCGCATTTATTACAGGTGCTGCCTGGGGTTTTTTTATCATGAGCTGGAATATAACTACGTTTATACTTCATAGTAAGCGTTTCAAATTCCTTGCAACTACTACGAAGCCATTTTTTAAGTATTGCATCAATAACTCATTGATGCCTTTTTTCCTGCTTCTTTTTTATTTCATCCGGCTATATCGTTTCGATGGTTACCGTGAGCTGATGTCTGCCGGGGAGATGATGGAGATCATTGGGGGAATCATTTCAGGGTTAATGGCGTCGCTAGCCGTTTCCTTTATTTATTTTTTTGGAGCCGAACGCACGATTATCCGAACCATCGCCCCGATTGTTGGGAACCCTGAAATGTTCAATAAGAAATTCATCAGAAAGGATATTGCCAATGGTGAATTTGGGTTGAAAGTGAGTTATTATGTAACCGGGAAATTCAGGTTGCGGAAAGTAAGAAGTGTAAGCCATTACCGGCAGGATTTCCTGGATGTGATTTTTAAAAGGCACCATATTGCAGCAATTGCAAGTATTGTACTTGCATTTTTATTTCTGGTGGTAGTGGGATTTTTATCGGAGAACCGTTTTTTTGAAATGCCAGCTGCAGCCAGCATCCTTATATTTTTTGCCATTATGATTGCAGTAATAGGAGCGCTTTCTTACTTTCTTCAGAGCTGGAGCCTGCCAGCGGTTATTATATTGATTTTGTTGCTGAATATTTTATATAAAAAAGAGATGATCGACCCACGCAACAAAGCATATGGTCTCAACTATACCAATAAAGATAAAAGGCCCGCATATAACAAGGCTTCATTGAAATCGCTTTGTACGCCAGAGGCCATTCAGCAGGATAAAGCAAATATGCTCGGCATCCTGGAGCGGTGGAAAGCCCGGCAATCTTCGCCAAAGCCCATGATGTTTTTTATAAACGTGAGTGGAGGAGGGCTGCGCAGTGCAGCTTTTGTAATGAACTCTTTGCAGCAGTTAGACAGTGCCACCAATGGTGCAATCATGAACCAAACGTTCCTCATGAGTGGAGCAAGTGGTGGTATGCTGGCGGCTACTTATTACCGTGAGTTGTTCAGGAACAGTTTGCGCAATGGTACTATTAACAGGTACAACCCAAGATACACGGATAATATAGCCAGCGATTTGTTGAACCCCGTTTTTACATCCATGATTGCTAAAGATATTTTTGCTCCGGTGCAGAAATTTAAAGTAGGGCCCTTTGAGTATGTAAAAGACAGGGGATATGCGTTTGAGAAAAAACTACTGGATAATACCGAAGGCATCCTCAATGTTCGTTTGAAAGATATTGCAGCCGATGAACAGAGTGGCCGCATCCCTTTGATCATTTTTAATTCAGTTATAAAAAGTGATGGGAGAAAAATGATGATCGCCAGCCAGCCGCTAAGCTTTATGATGAAACCTGGATTTTTATTGTCTGATACCAGTGCCAGCCCCGATGCAGTAGATTTTTCTGCACTGTTCCAACAACAACAGCCCGAAAATCTCCGCGTTCTTACAGCATTGCGGATGAATGCTACTTTTCCTTACGTTTTGCCCAACGTTTGGTTGCCCAGTAACCCTGTAGTGGATGTGATGGATGCGGGTTTGCGTGATAATTTTGGCCAGGAAACGACACTGCGTTTTATTGATAACTTCAAAGACTGGATTGCTGCCAATACCGGTGGGGTAGTTATCCTGCAAATCCGCGACCGGCTCAACGATAACTGGCAACAGCCATTTGAAACCAATTCTATAGCCGATATGATAGTAACGCCAGCTACTATGTTACAACACAATTGGTTTAAGCTGCAGGATTATTTTCAATCAGACCAATATAGTTATTTCAGGCAGGGTGATTCTGCTATTCATCGAATAACTGTCATGTATACCCCCGAAAAAGTGGAAAAGGGGGCCGCGTTAAATTTTCATTTATCGGCAAGGGAAAAAAGAGACGTCCTGAAATCGTTTAATAATAAAGCGAATCAGGAGGCACTGATAAAAATAAAGGGCTTGCTTAAGAATTAATCAGGGTTGAAGGAGCCGAATGGCATTGTGCACAATTTTCACTTCAAAAGAAACCTGAGTTGTTGCAGGGTCGCCATCTATATGAAGGGGCGCCATTAAAGGGTTTTCAATCCGCAATGAATTTGATTGAAAATAGGCTACGCCTTTATGTAAGCTAACTTCTTTTGTTTCTGTATTTACTTTTCCCGACCTTATTTGTTTTAGCAGGGCAAATACAGTACTCAACCGGTTCATTTTATTTACCACAACAATGTCGAGGAGCCCGTCTGTTAAACTTGCTTTAGGCGCAATGGTAACATTGTTTCCAAACTGATTGCTGTTGGCAATGCTGATGAAAAATGCCTCTGTAGTAAAACAATGATTGTTGATGTGAATGGTAAATGGATAAACAGGAGATGTGAAAAAATTTCGGATCGTTTGTTTTACATAAGTAATTAGACCGCGTTTTTTTTGAAGCGCAAAATCATGCGCTACCTGCGCATCAAAACCCAGTCCGCATAACATACAACTAAAACGGTTATTTATATAGAAGCAGTCGATGGGGGAAGCATTTCCTTTGAAAATAATACGGAGTGCTTCCTTGGCATTTCTTTGTATACCTGCTGCAAGGGCCAGCCCATTGCCCGATCCCATGGGAATGATCCCAATATTCACATCGGTTTCCAGTAGCCATGCAGCTACCTGGCTAACCGTTCCGTCGCCTCCGCAAATAATGATATCTGTTATTTGTTCGGCGGTTATTTTTTCTTTTAAATAACTGTAATCCCCATCTTTCCGGGTATTGTATATTTCATAGGGTATGCCTTCCTGTTGGGTACATGTTTCAATCAGGCGCAGGATAGGCGCTTTGCTTTTATTACCCGAAATGGGATTAATGAAGTAAAGAAATTTTCTGTTCATATATTTTAATAATGCAAACTACCATCTCAACAATACACTGCCCCATGTAAAGCCGCTTCCAAAAGCCGCGAGGCATACCAGGTCTCCTTCTTTGATCCTGCCTTGCTCCCAGGCTTCACAGAGGGCAATAGGAACAGAAGCCGCGGTGGTGTTCCCGTATTTGTCGATATTATTATACACCTGCTCGTCTTTCAGCTGTAATTTCTGCTGAACAAATTGTGCGATCCGGAGGTTTGCCTGGTGTGGTATCAATAAATGGATGTCTGAAGTTTTCAGTTGGTTTGTAGTTAATGCTTCCATGATCACTTCAGGAAACTTTACAATGGCTTTTTTAAATACTGCCGGGCCGTCCATAAATGGGTAGTTTTGGGCATTGTCAATCATTGCATGGCTCATAAACATCTCACCAATAGGGGCTTCCTCAAAATTGGCCAGGGGTTCATCTTTCCAGTGATTGGCATGTGTGCCCGGATTGAACATCGCCAGGATTTCTGCATTTTCACCATCGCTGTGAAGGTGGGTACTTAAGATACCCTGTCCTTTTTTTTCAGTTGGCTGCAATACTACAGCCCCTGCTCCATCTCCAAAAATGACTGAAATGTTTCTTCCTCTGGTCGTAAAGTCGAGCCCAAATGAATGCTTTTCACTTCCAACAACCAGAATGTTTTTATACATACCTGTTTTGATGAACTGGTCGGCTACCGATATAGCATATACGAAGCCACTGCACTGGTTCCTGATATCAAGTGCACCGATTTCTTTCATCTTCATGGCCCGTTGTAATAGTACGCCACAACCTGGGAAATAATAATCGGGGCTTAAGGTTGCAAAAATGATGAAGTCGATATCCTGTGCCTGGATGCCGGCCCTATGAATGGCAATCTCTGCAGCCTTCACACCCATTGTTGTGGTTGTTTCAGCTGTCCTGTGTGCAAAGCGGCGTTCCTTGATTCCGGTTCTTTCCTGTATCCACTCGTCTGATGTATCCATATATTGCATCAGGTCGTGGTTGGTTACGATATTTTCGGGGACATAATATCCAATACCCGCAATTTTTGTAGTTGGCATATGCGATCGTTCAGATAAGCTGGCAAATTACAATTTTTGCTGATGCAAGCCTTTAGTTCACACGAACCATTTCCCGCAGGCAAAAGGGTTCATCATACAAGGGGTAGAGGCGGGTGCGGAAATGCAAGGTGACGGCTTTGCGAAGATCGAGGCTTGATTTTACGATTCTGTTTGTGAAGTGTTCACAAAGCGGGAGAATGGTTATTTTATCGTTGTCGAATAAAAATTCTGCAAGGTAATTTACCCCGTGTAGCTGTACATTCATAAACTGTTTGTTGCCCACCATGCTCAAAAATCCGGTGGCACGGATGGTATCATTCTTTGCAATTCGGCATTCATTCAATTCATCAAAATACCCTGTAAATGTAAGACCGTATTCAAAATCAGTTTGCTTTGTTAAGATCATTTTTACAGGCCGCTGTGTGCCGTTTTCGTCTGTTGCAATGGCTGCCCACTTACCCAAATGCGCTTCATTTACCTGGTACTTTGGTTCTTCATCTAACCGATAAGCGGCACTGTATGGGCAACTGCTTAGTGATATACACAGAAGGAAAGACCCACAAAGGGACAGGAATACATTACAGAGGGTAGTTCGTTTGTTTAGAGGTACTGCCATCGCAAACAAAATAACTATATACAGGGATCATGAGCAAAGGAAGTTTATACACAGGTGTTTATTACTTATCCTGTACGGGTGTATTAAGGATTTGCCATAAGGTATCTTTCAGTTTTTGCAAGTTGTATCCCGTCACAGAAGAAATGAATACATGTGGAATTGTGGTTGGTAATTCTTTTGATATGGCATCTTTGAGTTCATCATCAAGCATATCCGATTTACTGATGGCGATCACAAAATCTTTCTGGAGCATCTCGGGGTTGTATTTTTCCAGTTCGGCACGGAGTATATCAAACTCTTTTCGATGGTCTTTGCTATCGGCGGGGATTAAAAAAAGCAATACAGCATTTCGCTCAATATGGCGAAGGAAACGATGGCCCAGGCCCTTACCTTCGGCAGCCCCCTCAATAATACCCGGGAGGTCGGCCATGCAAAAGCTTTTGGAATCTCGGTATTCTACCATTCCCAATTGCGGTACCAGTGTTGTAAATGCATAGTCGGCAATTTTAGGTTTTGCTGCGGTTATGCTCGACAGTAAGGTTGATTTGCCTGCATTGGGGAAACCTACCAGTCCCACATCTGCCAGTACTTTTAATTCGAGTACTTTGATGCCTTCTTCGCCTTCTTCTCCCGGTTGAGCATATTCGGGAGCCTGGTTGGTAGCTGTTTTAAAATTACTATTGCCCAATCCGCCTCTCCCTCCACGCATGAGGATTACTTCTTGCCCGTCTTCCAGTATTTCGGCCTGTAAAGCGCCCGTTTCTTCATCCAGCGCCACTGTTCCCAAGGGTACTTCAATAATTATATCTTTTCCGCTTCGGCCGGTAGAATGGTTACCACTTCCGTTTTCTCCGTTTTCGGCTAATACGTTTTTGAAATAACGCAGGTGCAAAAGCGTCCATAGCTGACTGTTACCCTTCAGAATTATATGGGCACCACGGCCGCCATCGCCACCATCGGGGCCCCCTTTAGCAGTTAATTTATTCCGCAAAAAATGTTTGCTGCCTGCCCCACCATGCCCGCTGCGGCAGAATATTTTAATCTGGTCAACAAAGTTCGACTTATCCATTGCTGCAAAGGTCTGTTATTTTGTGCATACCTGCTATGAATGCCTTACTTCGTTTCATTCCAGGTTTTGTAAGCGGGAAAATTTGCCTGGTGCTGCTCGGGGATTGAAGAAAGTGGCTCGCAGGGTTTCCAATAAGCCTGCATCTCGGCGGGTAGTTGTTGGTAAATGGTGGTGCCTGCCGTTTTCCACCTGATCATATCATCCGATACTGCTTTGATTTTTACTGCAGGGTTTCCAACGATCAGGCTCCTGTTTTCAAAAACAGTATCGGCTTTAATAAAACTCAACGCACCAACAATACATTCATCACCCAGAACCACATTGTCCATAATAACGGCATTCATGCCCACGAGGCAATTTTTACCAATGACAGCCCCATGTATAATGGCACCGTGGCCAATATGTGCGGCTTCCATGAGTTTTACTGTAACACCTGGGAACATATGAATCGTACAATTTTCCTGCACATTGCACCCGTCTTCAATGATGATTTGGCCCCAATCGCCACGTATGGCAGCACCTGGCCCTATGTACACATTTTTGCCTATGATCACATTTCCGGTTACTGCAGCAAGTGGGTGTACGAATGCTGTTGGATGAACAACGGGAATAGCATCCTTAAACTGGTAAATCATGGTGGAGTATTAAGGGATCAACGATTTATTGGTACGGAAACAAGTTCCTTTGAAAATAGCCACCTCGTGTTGGTGCTGGTTGCGGATGCTGATATGATACAGCCCGGTTGATTTACCATTATGTATCTCCCTGGCCTCAGCAATCAGTTCATCGCCCACATGTACGGGTTTAATAAAATTAATTGAAGTATCGAGGGCAACCGATAAAACATTCCGGTTGTTACAGGCAAAAGCAAATGCGCTGTCTGCCATTGAAAAAGCAATTCCGCCATGTACGATCCCAAAACCGTTGATCATTTCTGGCCTAACGGTCATCTGTATTCGACTGTATCCTTCTTTAATGTCGAGTACTTCAATCCCGAGCCATTGGCTAAACAAGTCGTGCTGCATCATATGCGACACTACCTCTTGTGCTTTTCTATCTTTTTGATGTTGCATGCTGGTTATTCCCCTTTAAACAGCGGGGGCCTCTTTTCAATAAAAGCGGTTACCCCTTCTTTATAGTCGATTGAGTTGCCTGCTTTGAATTGTAATTTATCCTCAATGGCAAGTTGTTCCTCAAGCGTATTTTGCATGGAGTGGTTGAGCGCTTTTTTTGTTAACGCAAATGCCATCGTTGGCATCTTTGCCATGGTTTCAGCAATTTTGATGGATTCGGGCTGAAATGAATCATTGTCAAAATACTTGTAGATCATTCCCATTTTTTCAGCTTCTTCGGCATTGATCTTATCTCCCAGCATCATGATGGCCGAGGCTTTTTGAAACCCGATCAAGCGTGGCAAAAAGAAAGTACCGCCGCTGTCGGGGATGAGCCCGATTTTAGAAAATGCCTGTATGAATGAAGCAGCCGCTGATGCCACTACAATATCGGCACAGAGCGCAATATTGGCACCGGCCCCGGCAGCTACGCCATTCACAGCGCAAATAACCGGCTTGTCGATTGAACGGATGCGTTTGATAATTGGATTATAATGTTCTGAAAGTATTTTATCAAAAGAAACAGGGTTATCTCCCGATACTTCCCCCAGGTCCTGGCCGGCAGAAAATGCTTTTCCGTTGCCGGTTAAATAGATAGCCCGAACAGAGCTATCGTTGGCACTATCATCGAGGCATTGTTGCAACCGCAAAGCCATTTCCCTGTTAAATGCATTGAATTTATCGGGCCTGTTAAGGGTAATAAAAGCCACATTGTTTTTTACTTCAAATAATACAGACGACATTTTATGGTATTGATCTAGATAGAAATAAGGTTAAACGTCAAAGCTCTTCACTTCATCATGTGCCAGCAGAAACTGGTTTACCAGGTCATAGTTCCTGTCGGGGGAACTGATACGGTATATATAAACTGCATCGTTGTTTTCTTTAATCGTTTTCATGCACCTGAAACTAAGGTCGTGCGAACGAAAGAATTCTTCGAGTTCGGGTTTGAAATTTTTACCGATTGAATGTGTTTTAATTTTATAATCCTTTACCCGGTGCAAACTGTTGATAAACCTTTGTACCGGCTCCAGCACAAACAAAGCTATCACCACCATTCCGGTCACTACAAATGCAACAGGGTAATTATGGTAACCAATGGCCATGCCAAGGGCGGCTGTAATCCATATCAATGCAGCAGTGGTTAATCCGTTTACTGTGATCCCTTCTTTAAAAATTACGCCTGCACCAATAAAACCAATACCGGTTACAATATTGCTGGCAATACGGTCGCCACCGCTCACGCCACCACCGGCCTCCTTTGATAAAATTGTATACAGGCAGGAGCCCACCGATATTAAGATCATGGTCCTGAAACCTGCAGGTTTACTCCTAAACTCTCGTTCAAGGCCCAGCAAAGCGCCAATGATAAAAGCAACAGAAACCTGTGCGGCTTCTTCCATATAAACCGTGATATCCATCCTTAAGCAAATTGAAGTGCAATAAAGTTACACATATTAATGGCATTTGAAATAATCAAATGGCTCTTTGCAGTCGTTGCATTGGTATAGGGCTTTACAGGCCGTAGAACCAAATTGGCTGAGCAGCCGTGTATCGTGTGAATGGCAACGGGGGCATTCTATGTGGCTGTCTTCGGAAAACAACATTTTGCTGAGCCGTTGAGATGGTTGTGGTGGGGCAATCCCGTAATCTTTTAGTTTACGTTTTCCTTCTTCTGTCATCCAGTCGGTAGTCCAGGCAGGATGAAGCACCTGTGTGATTTTTACCTTAGGATAGCCATGTTCCAGGAGTTTCATCTTAATATCAAAACCAATGGCATCCATAGCGGGGCACCCCGAATAAGTTGGCGTAATTATGATCTCCCATTCATCCTCATTTTTTTTTACGTTGCGGATGATGCCCATATCCTGCACCGTTAGTACCGGGATTTCGGGATCTGATACTTCCTGTAGTATAGAATAAATCTTTTGAATTGCTGGGTCTTGCATGGCTGGTTATTTATTCATAACTACCATTCGGCTCCCGGGTAAGAGCGCTGTAAAGATTGCATTTCGGCCAGGATAAATCCCATATGTTCTGTATGAACACCGGTTTTTCCACCTGTATGCATAAAGCAGGGAGCAGGCATAGAAAGTGTGGCTTCCACAAATATTTCTTCAACTTTTTGTAACCAGGGTTCACGAAACCCGGCAGGATCATAACCAGAGACAACCGGTAGTTCAAATGTTGCAGGAACAAAAAATTCGCCTGTGTAAGGCCACAGGGTATCCAGCGCATGGTTCATTCTTGCATGGCTTTCTGCCGTACCATCACCCAGCCTGATCACCCATTCGCTGCTCCACTTAACATGGTACTTGGTTTCCTTCAGTGATTTGGTTGCAATGGCAGCCAGTTGTTCGTCGCTGCTGTTTTGCAATTGGGTAAATAACTGCGATTGGTAAACGCTGAAAAAGAATTGCCGTAAAACCGATTGCGCCCAGTCGCCATTGGGAAGTTCTGCGATCAGGAGGTTTTTAAATGCCCGTTCATTGCGCAGGTAGGCAAGGCTGTCTTCGGTTTCATTGCTACCATATTTTTCATTGAGCAGCTGGGCTGCATATTGATAAAAATTCCTTGCCTGCCCTACCAGGTCGAGGGTAATATTTGTGATGGCAATATCCTGTTCCAAAACGGGTCCGTGCCCGCACCACTCACCATTTCGTTGTGCCAGTATTAAGGTAGTATCTGCAAGGAAGAGCAGATAGTCAATTTTCATTTGATTGTGCACTGTCATGATTTTATCCGTAATGAATTAAGATGGCTACATGTGTTTTACTTCATCGGGCAGGTCGTAAAAAGTGGGGTGCCTGTAAATCTTATCAGCGGCAGGTTCATAAAAACTTTCGGCATCATCGGGATTGCTGGCATGCACATACCTGCTTTCTACCACCCAAATACTCACACCTTCCTGCCGGCGTGTGTAAACATCCCGGGCATTTTCAATGGCCATGCCTGCATCAGCCGCATGCAAACTACCTGCATGTTTGTGATCAAGCCCTTGTTTGCTTCTGATAAAAACTTCCCACAGCGGCCATCCCTGCTCGTTAGAAGTTGTAGAGGAAGCAGATGATGCACCGCCCCCTTTTTCTTCGGGGATATCGCCATAGAAGAATTTTCTTATCTGGATGTTCATATACTGATAATTTTCCTGTGATGTAATTATGCTACTTTAGATGTTGTTCGGGCCTGTTTTTTTGCTGCATATGCATTTGCTGCTTCCCTTACCCACCGTCCTTCATCATGTGCTTTCCTACGGGCATCTAGCCGTTGTTTATTGCAGGGTCCATTTCCTTTTACCACATTCCAGAATTCGTCCCAATTGATTTCTCCAAAATCATAATGTTTCCTTTCCTCATTCCATTTGAGGTGTGGATCGGGGAGGGTCATACCCAGCAATTTGATTTGCTCGGCAATCATATCAACAAAATTCTGGCGTAACTCATCATTTGTTTTTCGTTTGATCTTCCATTTCATGCTTTGGTCGCTGTTGGTGCTTTCGGCATCTTTCGGACCAAACATCATAAGGCTGGGCCACCACCAGCGGTTGATGGCATCCTGGCACATGTCTCTTTGTTCTTTAGTTCCCTTGCTTAACACCAGCAGGCTGTCGAAACCCTGTCGTTGGTGGAAGCTTTCTTCTTTACAAATGCGAACCATCGCCCTGGCATATGGCCCGTATGACGTACGGCAAAGCATTACCTGATTCATGATGGCCGCTCCGTCAACCAGCCATCCAATGGCACCCATATCGGCCCAGGTAAGCGAAGGATAATTGAAAATGGATGAATATTTTGCTTTGCCGCTGTGTAAATCATCGATCATTTGTTCCCTGCTCATGCCCAGTGTTTCTGCAGCAGCATACAGGTACAAACCATGGCCGCCCTCGTCCTGCACTTTAGCAATCAGGATTGCTTTTCTTTTTAGTGAAGGGGCCCTGCTGATCCAATTGCCTTCGGGCAGCATACCTACAATTTCGCTGTGTGCATGCTGACTGATTTGCCGGAGATTCGTTTTGCGGTATGCTTCCGGCATCCAGTCTTTTGGTTCGATTTTTATCTCCTGATCAATTTTTTGCTGAAATGATTGTTCGAGATCATGTAAAGACATAATTGTGGAATTTGTTTCAAAGCTAATCATTCTTTTTTAAAAAACTAACAATCGTTAGTTTTTTTATGATGAAAAAATGGCCGCCGGGAGGTGAGCATTTTTATCGTCAAGATTGGCTAAGTAGTTAAAGTTGAATGAAATACAGGAAACTATTTAATGTCGTAATCTACCACTACTTTTTCAGTGAGGGGGTGCGACTGGCAGGTTAAAATAAAACCGGCTTCCAGTTCTTCTGGCTCCAGGGCATAATTCACATCCATTTTTACCTTGCCTTCTACCAGTTTGGCCCTGCAGGTACAGCAAACCCCGCCTTTACACGCAAAGGGGAGGTCGGCGCCTTGCTGTAAAGCTGCATCCAGGATACTTTTACCATTGTAGGAAAGGTCGAATGCAAAGGAGCGGTCATCTACTTTTATAGTAACAGTGCTTTTAGGGCTATTGTCTGAATCCTGCTCACTATCACGGATAGCCGAATTTTTTTGCTGGCCGGGTGATGTAAATAGTTCAAAATGGATATTGTTTTTGTTTACACCTTTAGATTGCAGGAATTCGCTGGAAGAAAAAATCATGTTTTCCGGCCCGCAAATATATATGGCATCCATGCTGCTGTAATCTACCAGTTTGTGAAGGGCCTGCAGTTTTTCGGGCGTTATTCTGCCATATAAAATATCTGCATCGGTTTTTTCCCGGCTCAGGATATTGATAAAATTAAATCGCTGCAGGTATTTATTTTTAAGGGCCTCCAGCTCTTCAAAGAATATAATAGAGCCCCGGCTTTTGTTGCCATAGATAAGTGTAAAACGGCTTTGGGGCTGTGTTAGTAAAGTATGCTTGATGATGGATATAACCGGTGTAATTCCGCTTCCCGCTGCAATGGCGAGGTAAGAAGCAGAAGGGTTTTCTTGCAGGAAGGAATTGAATTTTCCAGTGGGCGGCAATATTTCCAGTTCATCGCCCTGTTGCAGCTGTTCATTGGCGAAAGTGGAGAACAAACCACCGTCTACTTTCTTGATCGCAACTTTCAACTCTTTTTCATGTGGCGCATTGCAAATTGAATATGATCGGCGCAGTTCTTCCCCATTGATCGTTTTTTTGATGGTGATGTTCTGCCCTTCCCGGAATACAAATAAAGATTGCAGGGATTCGGGAATATGAAAAGAAACAGATACACAATCGGGTGTTTCTTTTTTAATGTTGCTGATCTGTAAGGGATGAAAATGTACTGCCATGTTTTGAATATTTATTGGGTAGTTGTGCGATTATTATTTGTTAACCAGTCCATGCAGGAGCAGGTTGATCATATTTTCTTCGAGATCTTTTTCCCCGGCGTTTTTTTTGTGCCGCTGCCAGAATTCGAGCCCCCGTACTGCCGAAAGAATGGTAAGTACGGCAACATGGGGATCCTGGTCCCTTAACTCACCTTGCCGAATGCCTTCACGGATCATTTCTATCATTCTGCTTTCATATATTTTCCTTTGCTGCAAAAAGTTGCTGAGATAGGGTTCCTGCAGTTGTTTCCATTCATGGTTCGCAACATATACTGCATCAAAATGTTCGATCATCATGCGGATATGAAACCGTATCAATTCTTCCAACCGGGCTACAATACCTCCTGGCAATTTTTCAGTTTCAGTCAAATGAAGGGTAAAGTCATTGGCCACCCGGAAACAAATGATCTGGAGAATTTCGCTTTTAGACCCTATATGATTATAAAGGCTGGCAGCTTCAACACCGATGCTGTCTGCTAATTCTCGCATGGAAGTAGCCGAAAACCCCTTTTTCCTGAAGAGCACTGCTGCTTTTCCTGTGATCGTATCTTTTTTACTGGTATTTCTGGTTGCCTTGATCTTTGCCATTCCCGTATTTGCACAAAACTAACGCTTATTAGTTTTTTATCAGTTTTTTGATTGTAGAAAAATAGTATTAATGATTAGATTTGTCCTGTAAACTTTTTTCCATGCAACTGCAAGCCGTTGACAGGGTAGAAACCATCAGCCCCGAAGATTTCCGAACTAAATATTACAATGTTTCAAAGCCACTGGTGATCAGGGGGCTTGCAAAAAAATGGCCTGCTTATCAAAAGTGGAATTGGGATTTTTTTATTGATATAGTGGGAGATAAGGAAGTGGGTGTTTACAACAATGTGAAAAGTGATGCATACACCGCCATCAATACCGCGGATGATTATATGAAATTTGGTGAGTATCTCCGCAGGGTAAAGGCGGGTCCGCTTGACTTACGTATTTTTCTATTTAATATTTTTCAACACGCTCCTTCCATTACGGCTGATTTTACCTGGCCGGATGAACTGATGAATGGATTTGTAAAGAAATACCCCATGCTTTTTGTAGGCGGGCAGGGCTCAATTACTCATATGCACTTCGATATTGATATGAGCCATATTTTACATACCCAGTTCATCGGGAAGAAAAAAGTGCTTTTATTCCCTTTTGAGGAACAGTATAAACTATACCGCAAACCCTGGGAAGTATTGAGTATGGCAAATTATGCCAACTATTCTCAATCATTTGATTATGAGCAATTTCCAGCTGTGAAACTGGCAAAGGGATATGAGGTCGTACTGGAGCACGGCGATACACTTTTTATGCCCGCCGGATTTTGGCACCATATGGAATACCTGGAAGCTGGTTTTGCTATGAGCCTCAGGGCGATGCAAAGCGGACTGGGTGGAAAACTGAATGGATTGTGGAAGCTTTTTGGGATGCGGGGAATAGACACACTGATGAAAAAAACGGCTCCTGTATGGTGGTATAACCGAAAAAAGGATAAGCTTTTCCGTTATGCCAACCGGGAAATTAATTTATCTGGAAAACGGTAAAAAAAATTATGATAATTCATAAAAAGTATTAATTTTACTGCCTGCTCCCAAATAAACCTCTCCAATAGTATCTTATTTAAAGCTCACTTGAGAATTGCATTATCCTGCAGCAGAAATCCCACTTGTTCATTACTTTATTGTAAAATTTAATAATTTATCATTTATTTTGATATAGTATAGCCTCAAACTTTTTTTCTTGTGGTTTCAGAGGTAAGCAAGGCCGGTGATTTTTATCACTGGCCATTTTTTTAGTCGAGAGAGCGATTGATAAAGTCGATTACCGGCTTGGCAGCTTTAAATGTCTTTCCCAGTTCATTTACAAAATCCTGCGACAATACTTCTTTGTCGGAAAACTTCCTGCTTACAATAAAGCTTTTCATTTTGAGGTATCCGATGGCCGGATTGTTTTCATCATAGCCTTTAGGAGGCCTGCTCAGGGTATCATTTGCTTCCAATCCG
>JBPOHG010000215.1:0-9914 GCA_052035835.1 Bacteroidota bacterium
GGTAGGCTTTGTTACCGCCCAGCCGGGGGTCTACTTTATAATGATTGGTGAAAGCATACCCGTGTTCGGTGCGGTTGGGCATATCATTTTCCCAAACAGGGTTCAGCCAAATGGCAGTTACCCCTAAGTTGTCTATGTAATCGAGATGGTTTTGTATACCTTTTAAATCCCCGCCATGCCTGTTGAAAACAGTATCCCTTCTCAGGGACTGGTCACGCATGCCGGCAATACGGTCATTTTTTTCATCTCCATTGCTGAAACGGTCGGGCATGATGAGATACATGAAATCGCGGCTGGTAACCCCCTGAGCAAATGTACGTCCTCTGCCTTCACGGCGGGCTTTCAACTCAAAATACACGGGGTTTTTTACTTTGCCTGAAGCATTGGTTTCATGCAGCACAATCGTACCGGGTGCTGCGGAAGGTTCAATGGCAAGATCAACAAACACATAATTTTTACTATCTGCTTTATGCACTTTGGTAATAGTTACTCCGGGATAGGAAATCATTCCTATGCTATCGGCATTGCCAATTTGCTGGCGCTGAATCATCACCTGCACCTTATTCCATTTCATGCCTGCCCACCAATTGGTAGGGTAGCAACTGGCTTTTTGCTGTGCGTAAGAGGACCAGCTAACAAGTATTATACAGCAGGAGAGAAGCATGTTTTTTTTCATAATCAATCTTTGCTTTTAATAAAGAAGAAACAGATCAATGCTGCCAGGATCATGAGGCCGCCACCAATTTGAACTGCAGCAAGGCGGTCATTGTTCAATACATTTCGCATGATCCAGCCAAAACCAAGCGAAGCAATGATCTCCGGCAATACAATGAAGAAATTAAAAATGCCCATGTACACGCCAATTTTATTTTCGGGCAGCACTCCACTGAGCATCGCATAAGGCATCGACAAGATGCTGGCCCAGGCAATACCCACGCCGGTCATGCAGCCATACAGCATGTATTTATTTTCAACAAATGCCACGCTGATCAAACCAATGGCCCCGCAAAGCAAACAAAGTGTATGCGTCAACTTACGGCCAAGCTTATTCGCAATTGAGGGAAGGATGAATGCAAAAAGGAAAGTGACCACATTGTAGAAAGCCAGCGTTAGCCCGCCGAAATTTGTTCCTTCTCCATACAAAGGGTCTGTTTCGCTGCTGGCATGAAAAATGTTCCGGGCAACGGCCGTATTGTAATAAAACCACATCAGGAACAACCCGGGCCAGGTAAAAAACTGTACAGCGGATAACACTTTCATTTTCGGTGGCATATTGGCAATAGCATCAAAAATCTCTTTTACGCCCCCACCAAAACCCCGGTTCGATTCTTTCACTTTGTCTTTGTAACCCAAATCTGGTGGCGGGTATTCTTTTGAAGTGAATACCGTATATAAAACGGCTGCCAGGAAGAAGAATGCGCCAATATAAAAACTCCATTTTACATTGTCTGGAATCACGCCGCTTTCTGCCGTAGTGCTCATGTTAAACCAATTGGTCATCATCCATGGCAATGCGGAGGCAATGCTTCCACCCAACCCAATCATCAGGCTTTGCATTACAAAACCCTGTGTACGTTGTTTCTCATTGAGTTTGTCGGCAACAAATGCCCTGAATGGTTCCATGGCCACATTGCCAAACACATCCATGATCCATAGCAAACCGGCTGCCATCCACAAAACGCTGCTGTGTGGCATAAATATGAGTGCAATGGTGCTAAAAATTGCGCCGATTAAAAAATAAGGGCGCCGCCTTCCCAGGGTTGGGTGCCAGGTTCGGTCACTCATATACCCAATGATCGGTTGCACAATCAACCCGGTTAGCGGTGCCGCCAGGAACAGCAATGGTATTTCATCTGCATTGGCGTGCAGGTGCTCATAAATCGGACCCATATTGGCCCTTTGAAGGTCCCAGCCAAACTGGATCCCAAAGAAACCAACACTCATATTAATGATCTGAGACAGGCTCAGCTTCGGTTTCTCCCACGTGGAAATTTCTGACATAGCAATCGTTTAAAGTTAAGTTTGTCTGGCAGTGTGTACATTTTACACTTTAATAAAAATACAATAAATATCGGGGTGGCAAAATTTTTGATGAATCCCGGCCTATTTGCGGGACAGGATGGTGGCGCCGGCATTGGTGTAAAGCCCGGCTTCAGTGGCGTCGCACACTTGTACAGTGGGGGTTAATTGACCGATGATGTTAAGCAAACTTCATCGGTTTATGTTTCATTTCACCTGGATAATACGCATATAATCTACCATCGCCTGGTTCACAGTTTCGTTCATATTCTCATTAAAGCTCTCCAGCGATAATTGGATGGTATGCATCCCTTTTTCCATGAATAACATAACGGGATTGCTCATGCCCCAATTCGACCATTCTTCCACGCCTCTTTGCGGAAAAATAACAACACCGGCAGTTTTGCCAGCTTCCTTAACTGTGCGGATGGCGCATTTGTTATCGGTATTTACCGGCCCGTTCCCGTTGGCGTACCTGAAATCAATCGCATAAACACCATCACGGTTGATCATCACGGGAAAACGCATGGTTTTGTTTTTAATATGGCTGGTTTCACTAAACCCATTTCCGCTGAACCCACGGTAAGGGTTAGTGGCCGGTGAATTGAATTGCTCAGCTTCAATCACCTGGGCTGCGCCGTTGGCCAAAATGACAAGGGGCTGCGATGCAAAGGATTCATGCCCGTTGCTGTTCATGGCGATGGCCTGGTACACCGAATATTCAGTGGTTTCGGGTATTACAGGTTCGGTGCCCCGGTGCTGGATGTCTTCGCCGTTGCGTAGAATGCGGTATGCCATCCCGGGCACTGGGGAAGCTATGATAATCTTCTTATTGTCATAAGTGAGTTGGGGCGCCGCTGGCGAGAATACGGTGTTGAGCTCGTTCACAAATCCTTTATCAGTAAGGGTGCTATACAGCTTTATTTTTAGGTTATGCGTCCCTGTTATATCAGCCGGAATGAAAGCATCTGCCTGTTGCTTACCATCCAGTTCAAAGGAAGCAATTTGGTTGCCCGATCCTTCCATCTCAATGTTCAGCAAGGCATCCCTGTACCTGAAATGCTGTAAAATGCGATTGCCTTCCAGTGCTTTGGGTACAAAAGGGGCGAACACAAGTTTGTCATGTTCATATTGTATACCAAACAGTACCTTATGGATGAGGCTGATATTGCCGGCAAGGCTCCAGAGCATATTGCTCGAATTGATCTGTGTGCCTTTATAATCACCATTGGCCGCCACAAAATTCTCTTTGTTGGTAAGGAAAAGGGCAGCGGGACGGTAAATGGCTGCCATACTTTGCAATACCGCGTTTTCATTGCCTGCTTTGGCCGATGCCTGTGCCCAAAATGCCTGTACAAAAGGCCAAACTGCATTGTTGTGGTAGGGTGGTATATCAGGTATCTGGGGATAAATGCAAGGGATGCCATAGGCCGTTACGGGTGTTTTGGCAATGATGGACTTTTGTTGAGCTGGTTTGGCAATGTCAAACAGCACACAGAGCGCTTCTCCCAGCGCCTCCGAGCGTGGAGAGATCATCTTATGCGTATTGCCGTAGAGGAACTGCCCATAATATCCTTTGCCTGGCATCCATAAAAATTTATTGATTCCTTCTTTTATACTGTCGGCCATATTTTTATACCGGATGGCATCTGATGGTTTGTTGAGCAGCATTGCCATTTCAGTAAGTACCCTGTTGGCGTTGAAATGAACGGCATTGGTTCCCAGGTTCTCCGATTCAAAAATATCGGCAGGTTGCATCCAGGCTGGGTAGGTTTGCTCACGCCAATCAAGAAACGAAGATTCGCCTTTAACCATTCCCGTTATCTTGTCGTATGCATTGTGTATATCGTCTTCCACCGAATTGCGGATAATGCTGTATGCTTGCTGCAGCCAGTCTTTATCGCCGGTAACTTTGTACAGTTCCCAGGCTGCGGTGGCCCATATCATCCGGTCGGTAGAAACAGGGTAAGCGCCACCTGTGCCGGTATCCTGTATGATCCTCCCGTTTTTTACCTTTTTCATGAGGCTGTACATGGCCACCCTGGGTTGCAGGAAAGCCATGGAAAGGATGATGCTGTAACTGATATCCCTTGTCCATACACCTGCCCATTCTTTGCCGGTACGAAAAGTGCTGTCGGGTTCAACGGCGTTGATCATCTCTTCCATCGACAGGTTGTAAATGGCATTCGCCAGTGTATGGCCGCTCTGGTATCGTGGGAAAGCGCTGATGTCTTTGGATAATTTCCAAACCGGCGCCAGGTCCCTTTCTTTTTTTATTTCATTCAGCAGCATGCTGGTTTCATAAATACCATCGCCATCGGGGTCTTTAAGTTCAAGTGCAGGCCTGCGAAACAGGTTGTCGAAATCCCAGGTCATGGGCTCGGTGGCCCCGGCAACAAACAATCCTTTAAAATCGGCTTTGTATATGCGGTTGCCGTTATAGGTATCATAATAACCCTGTTTCTTAAATGCATCCAGTATGGCAGTCATGTTTACCCTGATGTGAAGGAATGTATTGGCTGCGAGGAATTTTCCGGATGGGATCGTTGCAGTGTCATTGAATTGTTTTCCGAATTCTATGACCGGGGTTTGGTTACTGTCGTTCAGGCAATGAAAATGATGGTCTACACCCGGCTTCATTTCATTGTCATCGCCATTGATGCTGAATTTAAAAACGAGGTCGGGGCTCATGTAAGCGCTGGCTTCACTGATATAATTTGATTCAATAGCAGAATCAGTGGCCGCTTTTGCTACGAATTTGCCCTGAACAATGCTATCAGGGAATAAACTAAAACGGCTATTGTGCCATAGGGGTTGTTGTGAATATGTATCTTTTGTACACATCACAACAATCAAACAACAAATAATTCTGGTAAGCTTCATGTTTTCTTTTTTTATTTAAACCTGCAATTCAATATCGCGGCAGGTTAATCACCATTTGAATGGTTTTACCTGCCAGTACAACAGGTATTCCAAAGGCCTGCTCTTTTTCCCTGGTTATTATACTGAGTGGTTGTATTTGCCCGTTGATGCTAATGCCTGCTGGTTTACGGTTACCCGGAATGGTGAGTGTCAGTTTCCTGCTCACGGGTTTTCCCGGGAACCTCCCATTGCCAGGCTGTATACGGATGAATAATTGATCTCCTTTCTGTTGCCCGCTAAAAGTTACCAGGTTGTACCTGCCTTTTTGAATGGCATCGGGATCTACACCGTCATCTTCATACAACTGGTAACTGGTTTTTTTAGGTGAAGGAAAATATACAATGGATAAAGGAGTATGATAATAGGCACTGGTATTCATCATCATACCACTTTGCGGAATAAAACTGCCTTCTTTCACCCAAATGGGTATGTGCTCCGGCACTAAACTGTCCTCAATCCATTTCGGGCCCTGTACAGTTTGGTTTGTATAGAAGTTGGTCCAGCTGCCTTCAGGGATATAACATGTTTTTACCTGTTGCCCTTTTTCAGTTACGGGTATTACCATCACTTGTTCCCCCCATAAGTATTGATCGGAAGCCCTGAACAGGTTGCTGTCATTGTTGTTTAGGAAGAACAGGGGCCGTACGAGGGGGATGCCCTGTGTGGTTTGCAGGTAGCTAAGGGTATAATTATACGGTAGCCAACGGTAACGGGTAACAGCAGCTTGTTTGGCCAGGCTTTTGGTAGGTTCGGGCCATAATGTTGCTTCACTGGGGATATCCATTACCGTGGGTTCTAGATTTCCCAAGGCAGTACCGTGTGGCCGGTAGATGGGGGTAAATGCTGCAAACTGCAGCCATCGTACATATAATTCGGCATCGCCGGTTCCGCCGGCAAAACCACCTGCATCGCTGTGGATATAAGGGATGCCACTGATGCACATACCCTGGATGAGGGGTATTTGAGATTGCAACCCTTCCCAGCTTCGGCTCACATCGCCCGACCAGGGAAAGCTGCTGTATCGGGGAGATCCTGCATAGCCACTTCTGTTCAGGTGAAACAACCGTTCGCCGGGATAATATTTTCTGTAATTCTCATGAAGCATTTTGCTCCAGTAGTACCCATATAAATTATGCACTTCATTTGCTGCAAACAAGCGCCTGAAACCCAATGAACCCAGGTTGTGGTACATATTGGCGGGGTGTTTTTCGGGTTCTCCCAGGTCGCCCCACCAGCCACTCACGCCAATGGATACCTGCTTTTTATACTGGCTGAAAAACCAGTCACGGGTATCCTTCCTGAATATATCCAGCAATCCGCCTTTGCCAAAATAGAAATCGGTGAGTGTATAGGGGTTGCCGGCGCTATCTATGGCATGAAAACCAAGGGAGGCAGGATATGTAGCCGAATTTTTCAGAATAAAAGGTTCCGTGATGAGAATACTGTGTATCTGTTGTTGTTTGAATTCCTTTATCATGTTAGCAGGATCGGGCCATGCCTGCCTGTTCACCCAATCGAGGTTGCCCATGGTTTCTTTGATGCTGTCGCCAAACCAGAACAGGTCGAAAATTACTGCGTCAAAAGGGATGCTGTCGCGTTGCATGCCTTGCATCACAAGTTTCGTTTGCGCTTCACTGCTATATCCAAATCGGCTCATGAAATTGCCCATGGCCCAACGGGGTGGGAGTGGTTGTGTGCCGGTAAGCAAATGGTAAGAGCGCAAAATGTGTTGTGGATGCTTTCCAGTAAATACGTAAAAACTCAGTTCGCCTGAACTTGCGCCATATTCGAGCAGGTTGGGATTGGTTTTGCCAATATCCAGGTATCCCTTGGATGGGTTATCGAAGAAGATGCCATAACCACGGTCGGATAATACAAACGGCACACTAAAATTCAACGCATCAGCATTGGTAATATACCCATACCAGGGATTGTTATATAAAGGTACCCGGTACCCCCGGCGGTTGAGCGGAAGGCTTCTTTCACCTGTGCCGAATATACGTTCGTTGGGCTGCAGTTGAAAGCTGAACCCTCTTTGTAAGCTGTCGGAAAAACTTCGGGTAAGCAGCAGAGGCTCCTGGCCGGGAATTTTGAACTCGATTTTTTTACCCGTAAAATATACATGGGTGCCATCGGGCCAGGTAATATAATGCCCAATGGGAGCCACTCTTACGGATGGGCGGATATACACCGGCTTACGAATCACTGCATCTGAGAGCTGTTCGTTGAAACGGCTATTTTTATCTAAATAGTTGATTTTTATTGTGTTGTTTCCAAAATTGGAGAAGGTCCACCGGCCTTCCGTTGTTTCAACTTCAGCCTGGTTACCCAACGATTTTGCCGTTAGCACCTTAAATGTCTGAGCCAATGGTCCTGTACATACAGCTACCAGGAAAAATAAAATAAGCGCCCATTTCCCTTTGATCATGTATTAAAGGTATTGGAAATATTCATGTTGCTGCAGCAGGTAATAGTGAATAACCTAAACTTCGAATGAATTATCTTTGCTCCCCGATTCACAATTGTAGACGATAACAGCCTACCATTGAAATTTTTATACTAATCCGGGTGGTTGTTCGTTTATAGGATGCCGCTCAAGATGGCTGTAGAACATGAAGCACTGGCTTACAATTATTTTACTGGTAGCGTTCACCGGCACCACCAATGCCCAGCGTGACTTTATGGGCATTGCCAAATACACGATGTCGGTAGAAGGCGACAGTACCCATCGTAAGGATTCAATGGCTGTGATATTTGGTAAAGATAAAATTAAGGTGATACTTTACCTTCCTACTACAGGTAACTGGGGCATTCCGGCCGAAAAAGTGTTCATAGACGACCTGGGTAAGCAAACCAGCATTATTGTTGAGCCGGATAGCGGCACTTACCGGGAATCCCCGCTTAAAAATGAACTCCTGTATGAATTTGTAAATACCAACCGGTTTTCTGCCAACGGCCGTTACATCTGTTTCAGCTATGAAGCTAATCAGGCGAAGCTCGATAAATCGCAGGTAGTGAAGGCCGAATGCCTGGGTAGTATCGATTTTTACAAACCTTCGGTGAGCAACTATTTTTTCCTCGGGGTTCAGCCATTGATTGTAGACAACAGGATCGTGATGGATTTTATCGTTACGCAAAAGAACGGGCAAAGGCCACGTATCAATCTCTATTACATAGAGCGGCTCGAAAATACCGATGAGTATTTTAACCTCGACGGCCTCGTTCAACTACAATAAACTTCTTCAATTTGTTTTGCCTGCTTGCCGTATTTGAAATAACTTTCCGTAAAATTATTTGAATATGAAACTCCTTTCTTTGGTACTGGTGATGCTGGTGGGTGCCGTTTTTTCCTGTCAGTCACAACAATCTTCCAAGACCCTCATGGCTACCGCATTCAACGATAAGATCAAAGAAACATCGGGTGCAGTGCTTATTGATGTACGTACAAAGGATGAATTTTCTGGAGGAGCCATCGCACAGGCATTGAACATTGATTACAATGATGCTTCATTTGAACAAACGATTGGTAACTTCGATAAAACAAAACCTTATTTTGTTTATTGCCTCAGTGGCGGAAGAAGTTCTGCCGCTGCCGAATACATGCGTACCCATGGGTTTACCAATGTGTATGACCTCAAAGGTGGTATCATGGCATGGAAAAAAGCGCAGCTACCGGTGGCGCATAGTGGTGAAGTAGCGGCTGATAAGATCAGTTATGAGCAGTATCAGAAAATGGTAACGGGCGACAGTATCGTCCTGGTAGATTTTTATGCCCCCTGGTGCGCTCCCTGCAAGCAAATGGAACCTATGCTCAATGAATTAAGTAAGGAATATGCCGGCAAAGCAACCATCATACGGTTGAACATCGATGAGAATAAAGCGCTGGCTAAAAAACTGGAGGTAGAAGAGATCCCAGTATTTAAGATGTACCGGTATGGCGAAGATTCATGGACACATAAAGGGATTGCTACCAAAGCTGAATTGATTCAACAACTCGGAAAAAAATAAAACCGGATTCACTATTTTCCCCCAATCAATATGGAAGAAAACCTGCATTTAGGTGTTGGAACGAGGCTCCAGCACACCCTTCACGGCCCCGGAGTGATTGTGGCCGTTCGTTATGCAACGTATCTCATCTCTTTTATCAACAGCGGTATTAAGGAGATTGATAAAACCGATGACAAACTCGAAGAGATCATTCCCGAAAATGTAACTACGGAGATTGAAACTATTTCGGAAGTAGAGCGTTCGCTACTGAAAATTTTACGGCAGTGGAGCGGCGCAAGCGAGGTAGTGCCATTGGGAGACCGGTGGATCAAAGGATGGATGTTATTGCAGCCTTTCGATAAAGCCCTCAAGCCAAAAGAAATCCCCATCGAGGATTTCTTTCACAAAATTGTGATGTTGCGTGACCGGTTACGGGTGCTCGAACAAAATATCAACAGCCATAAAAAGCTCAGTGATGAAGACAAAGTGAACCTTCAGCAATACATAACCCGTTGTTATGGTTCACTCACCACTTTCAATGTGTTGTTCAGGAACAAAGAGCAATGGTTTGTAGGAGAAAAGGGGAAAGAGGAGTGAACCGTAACAGGAATGTTTAGCAGGAGAGGGAAATGATGAATTGTACTTCCTTTTTTTGTCCTGTATCACTTCATTTTTCCTTTGAAGATTCTAGTTAGATCGTTAACTAATCAATTAACTTTTCGTTCTTCAAATAATGAGCCTTGCATTTTGTTTGCAAATGCTTCCTCAATCATACACCGATTTTTGTGTACATTACAGTGTTGGTCATAAAATCACACATGTTTTCAATGAAATTATTGCCCTTTTTTTGCTTGCTTTTTATCGCCAGGTTAACATTTAGCCAGGTTGATTTCAAAGATAAATTTAAAGTGTACTCTATTGAGAGCAAGGAATTGGGAAAAGTTGAATTTTGTACTTTTATATCAACCATAAACAACAAGAAACCT
>JBPOHG010000124.1:0-26620 GCA_052035835.1 Bacteroidota bacterium
TCCTCGCTTATGATAAATATAAAGCAGGGTTTGGCAACGAACTGGTGAGGGAAGCAAGCTTCGGGCAAATTTGCCGCTATGCCGATGTTATCAGTTTCCATGTACCACTCACCCATGAAACCCATCATATGGCAAGCGACAGTTTTTATTTGTCCCTGCATCAAAAACCTTATATCATCAATACTTCCAGGGGTGCAGTGGTAGATCTTGCATCCTTAATTGGGGCCTTAGGTGAGCAAAAAATCAGCGGGGCTGCCTTGGATGTATTGGAGAATGAACAATTTTCTACCTATTCTGGCAGGGAAATGGAGCAATTGAAAATATTGGCCAGTGATAAACGGGTGATCATCACGCCCCATATCGCCGGATACTCACACGAGGCATTCCTTGGCATGAGTAAAGTTTTGCTGCAAAAACTGGGGATTTGAGGATAGGTGGAACATAATCCGGATTTTAGTATATTTGTTTATATGCAACGCTTTAGTTGAACTAAGGCGTTGTATTTTTTTTATTGGGTAAAACGAAACTTATGGCAGAAACAAATTATGTGACGCAGGATACTTTTAATAAAATGCAGGAAGAACTGCACTTATTGAAAAGTGTCGACCGCCCGGCTGCAAGTAAAGCCATTGCTGAAGCTAGGGAAAAAGGCGATTTAAAAGAAAATGCAGAATATGATGCAGCCAAGGAAGCCCAGGGTTTGCTGGAAGCAAAAATCAAATACCTGGAAGGCGTTATCGCCACTGCAAGGATATTGGATGAATCGAGTATTGATGCCAGCAGGGTGAGCATTCTTACCAAAGTAACGGTAACGAATCTGGCGACCAAAAAGACCGTTACTTATCAGATTGTTTCAGAAAAAGAAGCAAGCCTTAAAGATGGCAAGATATCTGTAACTTCCCCAATTGGCAACGGTTTATTGGGCAAAGTAGTGGGAGATGTGGCGGAGGTTTCGGTACCTGCAGGTGTACTTAAATTGAAGATTGAAAACATCACTGTATAAACAGGTTCATCAAATGCAGCAGCCATTCTTCCATGAATGGCTTTTTTATTGGTTGTATATTTATCAAAAAATCAGATGTCGATATTTACTAAAATCATCAGTGGCGAAATACCTTCTTATAAGATTGCAGAGAACGACCGTTTTTATGCCTTCCTCGATATATTTCCAATTGTAAAAGGCCATGTGCTGGTGGTTCCTAAACTGGAAGTAGATAAGATTTTCGACCTTCCGAATGATTACCTGGGAGAGATGTTGCAGTTTGCACAACCAATTGCCAAAGCCATTGAAAAATCTTTTGATTGCCGGCGTTGTGGCATTAGTGTAATTGGATTGGAAGTGCCGCATGCACACATGCACCTGGTTCCCATCAACAGTGCGGATGACCTAAATTTTACCCGCCCCAAACTAACGGTAGATAAAGAAGCAATGGAAAGCATCAGCCAGCTTATTTTAGCTAACCTGAAAGCATAGATGCTGTTTTAGGGCCGATGTTTCTTTTTGGCAGATGCTGCTGCAAGGCGAGATGGGTTTTCTGAAATGAAAGCCTTCCATCCAGATAATTTTTTGGTACCGGATTCGGCTATTCCCCCTTGCTGGAAATGATGGCATACGGCAACGGCCAGCGCATCGGAAGCATCCATATAAGAAGGGTTGTCGGAAAAGGATAGCAAATGCTGCAACATTTTCATTACCTGTTGCTTGTCGGCGTTTCCATTTCCCGTAATGGATTGCTTAACTTTTTTTGGGGAGTATTCACATACAGATAATCCCGCCTGCATGGCAGCAGCAATGGCCACACCCTGCGCCCTGCCCAGTTTGAGCATGCTCTGTACGTTTTTTCCGAAGAAAGGTGCTTCAATAGCAAAATGCTGCGGATGAAAATCACTGATGAGCTGGTTGATCTTGGTGTGAATCTTTTCCAGCCTTTCGTAAGCATCACTTTTTGAGGATAATTTTAATACGCCCATTTCTATGAGCCTGATTTTACTTCCTTTTACTTCTATCAGGCCATAACCCATTATTATGGTTCCCGGATCGATCCCTAAAATGATTTTTGATGCTTTTTGCAATGGGCAGCCTATTTTTACCAATATAAATTGTTGCTTGAACAAAAATATCAAATTAATAATCAACTATTTCCTTGGGCCCGTGCTCTTTGTTGTGTTGTCGTATAGTTTGTACCGCCAGATTATTACCCAGCCCGACCTCTCATTGCGTTGGGAGCAAATAAAGCTAAGTTGGCAACAACCCCTGTTTTGGGGAGTAGTGTTTATGATGTTCTTAAACTGGGGGCTTGAGTCTCTGAAATGGAAACTACTCATGGAACCCCTCGAACATTTCAGTTTTATAAAGGCATTTAAAGCGGTATTGGCCGGATGCAGTATTACCATGCTTACTCCAAACCGCATTGGGGAATATGGCGGCAGGATTATGTATGTGCAGGAAGAAAACAGGGTAAGGGCGATTTCTGTTACTATACTTGGAAGCATCAGCCAACTGGCAATTACCATGCTGATGGGAACCATAGGTTTGCTTTACCTGCGTTATTTTAGCAGTGCCGGTCAGCAATCCAACCTGTTGCCGCTTCTCATCAATGACCTGGTACTGATAATTAGTTTTGCCGTTACCGTTATCCTGCTCTTGCTTTTTTTTAAAGTGCATTATTTTATTGAAGCGATGACGAGGGTGTCATTTCTTAAAAAATTTGTTAAGCATATTGCGGTAGCAGATGCTTTTTCAGGTAAACAAATGTTAAGAATTCTAATTTTATCCTTTTTCCGCTATATGGTATTTATTTTGCAATACCTGTTTTTGTTGGAAGTGATGGATGTGAATATCAGTATGTCACTTTGTTTCTGGCTGCTGAGTATTTTTTATTTGATGATGGTGCTGGCCCCCACGATAGGGTTTATTGAGTTACCGGTGAGGGCTACGGCAAGTGTGAAAATACTGGGGGTGTTTAGTACGAATATTTTGGGTATACAGGCGGCAACTTTTGGTATTTGGCTGATAAACCTTGTGATACCTGCAATTATAGGCAGTATTTTTATTTTAGGAATTAAAATTATGAAGGAAAGATGAAGCTGTTTACTAAATTCTTTTTTTTACCGGTGGCGCTCATGTCTGTTCCCATGCAGGAAAAGCAGGGTGACTTATGTAGTATCAGGAACACGGCTTTTCAGTCGGGTGAAATCGTAAACATGACGGTATTTTACAGTACGCTGGGCGCCTATATCGGAGCCGGGGATGCTACTTTTACCACTACGCTGGAACGGTTTAACGGCAAGCCTGTTTATCATGCTGTTGGTACTGGTAAAACCTATTCTTTCTTCGACAATTTTTTTAAAGTAAGGGACCGTTACGAAAGTTATATTGATACAGCTACGTTGTTGCCCTATAAGTTTATCAGGAATGTAGACGAAGGCGGGCACAAGATATACAACAATGTTACTTTTAACCAAAGCGCCAACACGGCAGTAAGTACCAATGGGGTTTTTAAGATCACCGATTGTATGCAGGATGTGGTAAGCGCAGTTTATTATGCCAGGAATATTGATTTTGATAAATACAAACCAGGCGATAAGATCCCTTTTGATATGTTCCTTGATGATGAGATTTTTCACCTTTACATCCGCTATATGGGCAAGGAAAAGGTAAAAACCCGTTATGGTAAATTCAGGGCTATTAAAATTAAGCCACTGCTCATTAAGGGAACCATATTTGAAGGCGGCGAAAAAATGAATGCCTGGATCAGCGACGACCCCAATCATCTCCTGTTGCGGGTAGAAAGCCCCATATCTGTAGGGAGCATCAAAGTAGACATGATGGGTTATCGCAACCTTCGATACCCACTCACTTCACTCATTAGTGTTCGATAAGCTTACAATTCATTTAGCGCAAACTTCTCCTTCAGGCGTATACCCTTTTCGGTTAGATCAAGGGTGCAGCATTCTGTGTGGGGGTCGTGTTCAAGGAATAATACATAATTGTTCTCCTGTGCTTCTGTTAAAAATGACTTCTTTTCATTCAGGGTGGTTAACGGGAACATATCATATCCCATTACATATGGAAGGGGGATATGGGCGGCAGAAGGCAACAGGTCGGCCATAAACAAAATCGTTCTTCCTTTATAAGTTAATTGAGGAAGCATCATAGCATCGGTATGTCCAAATGCCTGCCTGATGCTAATGCCTTCGGGAAAGGAAGCGCCATCAGTTTCAATGAACTTTAGCTGGCCGCTTTCTTGTATAGGCATAATATTTTCTTTTAAGAAAGATGCTTTTTCCCTTGCATTGGGCTCGGTTGCCCATTTCCAATGGCGCTGGTTGCTCCAGTAAACAGCATTTTTAAAAGCAGGCACAAGTTTTTCCCCTTCCCTTACAATACTCCCTCCACAATGGTCGAAATGGAGATGGGTGAGGATAACATCAGTGATATCATTTTTTGTAAATCCATGTTTAGCAAGCGAGCGGTCGAGGGTATCGTCGCCATGCAGGTAATAGTGGCTGAAAAATTTATCATCCTGTTTGTCACCAATGCCGTTGTCTATCAGTACCAAACGATTTCCATCTTCAACCAGCAGGCAACGGAGTGCCCATGTACACATATTGTTTTCATCGGCGGGGTTCAACTTGTTCCATATACTTTTGGGCACAACACCAAACATTGCGCCACCATCCAGTTTAAAATAGCCGGTATTGATCGTATATGCTTTCATGTTATGACCTGTTTTTTTGTTGTGCAAGATAAGTGAAGAAAAGGAAGACAAGCCCCAGCGCAAAAAATGCGATGAGTGCAAGAATTGAGTTGCGCATATTGCCGGTTAACCCTTCAATGAGCCCAAAGCTAAATAGCCCGATGACAATGGCCATTTTTTCGGTAACATCATAAAAGCTGAAAAATGAAGCCGTGTCTTTTGTTTCGGGCATCAGTTTGCTATAGGTTGAACGGCTGAGCGATTGAATACCACCCATGACCAATCCAACCAAAGCAGCGATGATATAAAAATGTATTTCAGTTTGCATGAAATAACCTGCAATGCAAACCATTACCCAGAGTAGCACCGTAAAGAACAGGATTTTAATATTCCCGAACTTTTCCGACAGGCGGCTCATAATAAAAGCCCCGCCGATGGCTACCAGTTGAATAATCACAGCAGTGATAATGAGCTTGCTGTTTTCGAGTTTTAATTCCTTGATCCCGAAATCAATGGCTATCAGCATCACCGTTTGCACCCCCATGCTGTAAAAGAAGAAGGCAGCCAAGTACCTTTTCAATACCGGCATGTGGATCACTTCCTGCCATACTTTTTTTAACTCGATGAATCCGTTTGTAAGCACATGTGTCCTTGCTTTTCTTTCTGCTTTTGCAGGGATAGGAAGCGCATTAAAAGTGATTTGTGCAAAAGCCACCCACCAGATACCCACCAGCAAAAAAGTAAGTTTGAGCGGCAAGGCCTGGTCGGGCATCATCATTACCAAGCCGAAGCCGATCATTTGCATGATCACGCTCCCGATATATCCCATGGAATATCCTTTGGCACTGATGCGGTCCATGTCTTTTTCGGATGCTATATCGGGCAAATATGAATTGTAAAAAACCTGGCTCCCATAAAATCCAATGCCTGCAAACATAAAACACATCAGTCCGAGCGTTACATGTGAGCCATCAAAAAAATACATGAGGGAACAGCTTATTGCGCCCATATAACAAAAAAAGCGCATGAAATTTTTCTTGTTGCCTTTATAATCGGCAATAGAAGAAAGAATGGGGGAAAGCAAGGCAATGATCAGGAAACCAAACGAAAGCACATAATCCTTGAGTTCTGTGTTGATGAATGTACGGCCTAAAAAAGGGATGCCGTTTTTGAAAGCTTCGTTGTGTGGCCCCGTTACTGCAGCATAGTATGCCGGGAAAAAAGTAGTCGTGATCACCAGGTTGTATACCGAGTTGGCCCAGTCGTACATGGCCCAACCATTAACAATTTTCCGTGAAGCTGTTTGCATAACTGATAATGAAGTATTGAAAATACTACAATTCAGATTACCAGCATACATCCTGAATTATTTGCTGAGATGCCCGGTGTAAATCATAGCGAGAAGTATAATACCTACCACAATTCGATACATTCCCCAAACCCTGAATCCGTATTTTTTTAGAAAACTGATGAAGAATTTAATGGCGACCATGGCAACGATAAATGCTACCACATTCCCAATAGCAAGCAATTGAATGTCTTCGCTGCTGAAACCGCCGGATTGTTTGTAATATTTATAAAGTTTATATCCGGTTGCGGCAAGCATGGTAGGAACAGCCAGGAAAAAAGAAAATTCGGCTGCTGCACTTCGGGTGAGTTTTTGTTGCATCCCTCCGATGATAGAAGCAGCACTGCGGCTTACACCCGGCACCATGGCCAGGCATTGCCACATTCCTATAAGAAAGGCATTCAGGAAACTGGTTTCTTTCTCATCATGAATGGTTGGGTTATTAAACATCCGGTCTATGAACAATAATAAGATACCGCCTGCAAGCAGGGAAATGGCAACTGTGGTGGTGCTTTCGAGCAGCGCATCAATTTTTTTTGAAAAGAGCAGTCCGAGTACTACCGCCGGGATGACCCCTACCGCCAATTTGAAATAAAATTGCAGGTTGCTGAGTTCAAAGAATTTTTTCCTGTACAAAACCACTACAGCCAGTATGGCGCCTAATTGAATGGCAACTGTAAACATCTTGGTAAACTCATCGTCGGGTATGCCTAATAGTTTCTCTGTTATAATCATATGTCCTGTGGAAGAAACCGGGATGAATTCTGTGAGCCCTTCTACAATGGCAACGATGATGCTTTGTGCAATGTTCATATCAGGCAGTATGGGTTGTTGGGTAGAGCAATAAAAAACCGGTTCGAAAATCTGAATCCATCAAATTTACAAACCGGCTTTGCATGTATCCATCTGATTAGTTTGATTTGGGCTTTTTCATGATGGCAATGATTTCAATAATGAAACCACTGATGATGAGAATGGGGGCGATGGTGATGCGGGTTGTGCTGTATACTTCATTGGGGTCAAACACTTTAGGGTCGCTGCTTTTGCCGCCTGCCATCAGGAAGAACCCAAGGGCAAGTACCAGCATGCCTATGAGCATCCAGGTATAATTTTCTTTTCCGAAAAGCGAGTTTTTAGCTGCAGTAGCAACGGTTGACTCTTTTTTTACATTTGCCATACCATTCTTATTTGGGGTTGCAATATAGTACAAAAATCCTGCAGCTTAATACAGGTCATCCAGTTTCATCCGCAGGTACTTAACGACAGAGCGGTGTGTACTGGCCAGGGTGATGGTAATTCCCAGTACGATGATGACCAGGAAAAGCATAATGAGGCCTTTATTGTCGTGTAAAACCTTAAAATCAGGGATAAAGCCTTCAATGGCAAGAATGGTTCCCCAGATGGCGGCAATGGCAATACCCGATGCAATCAACCCATTGATAACTGCCCGTTGGTTGATGGGCCGGGCTATAAAACCACGGGTGGCACCAACCATTTGCATGGTTTTGATGAGGAAACGGTTGCTGTACATGGCCAGCCGTATGGTATTGTCTATTGAAAATACCACCAGGATAGTGAGTAAAATAGCAGCTATCAGAAAAATGATGCCGGCTGTTTTTACATAAGTACTTACTTTAGAAACGGTTTCACTGGGGAATTCAAATTCGGCAATGACACCGGGAAAACTGGTTTGCAGATTGGTAGAAAGGATATCGAGGCTGTCTTTCTCCACATAATCGGCCTTCACATAAAAATCAATGCTTTCGGGAAGGGGGTTGTTGTTGAGGAATTGTTTCCATGTAGTATCGTTTTCGGCATTCCAGCGCTGAATGGCTTTTTCCTTGGTCACATATTCTACCCTGTTAGCATAGGGGATAGAACCGATGTAATTCACCAGGCTGTCAATTTGTTTTTTGGATGCATCCCGGTTGAGGTAGGTATGTACCTGAATGTTTTCTTTAAAATAATCGCCGGTTTTGCGGAGGTTGAGGAAAAACCAACCTACAATACCGAATAAAAAGAGTACAAGCGCAACTCCTACGATGGCATAGCCATAAGATGGTTTACTTTTTTTACTGGATGCTTTTCCGAATTGTGCCATGGTATATTTTAATAGGTAATGAATATTTTGGTGCCCGAAAGCGCACAAAAGTACAGGATTTTACGTGGTTTGTTTTACTTTTGTCCACTACAAAAAACGATTGCCCGCCAAATATATTTTGATTGTTGTAATGGGGTTGCCTATTTATTTGTTAAAATATTTTACATAAACAAATCAATGCTGCACACCGCTCTAAGGTACAAGTGTGCGACGCAACCGAAGCCCATCAAAGATATATGGCCTGGGCAAACATAAAGCAAACGCAGCAATGGAATATCAATTCAGGGAGATAGAACAAAAATGGCAGGAGTATTGGAGAACGCACCACTCTTATCGTGTTAGCAATGATTCAACGAAGCCGGCATATTATGTATTGGATATGTTCCCTTATCCCAGTGGCGCAGGTTTACATGTGGGGCATCCACTCGGATATATTGCGAGCGATATTTACAGCCGTTATAAAAGGCTCAAAGGATTTAATGTACTCCACCCAATGGGGTTTGATAGTTTTGGCCTTCCTGCCGAGCAATATGCCATTGAAACGGGCCAGCACCCGGCTACGACAACCGCTAAGAATATTGAAACTTTTAAAAAGCAACTCGATAAAATTGGGTTTTGCTACGATTGGGAACGTGAAGTACGTACCAGCGACCCTAACTATTACCGGTGGACGCAATGGATCTTCCTGCAATTATTCAATAGCTGGTTTAACAGGTCGGCCAAAAAAGCAGAGCCTATTGAAACATTGGTAGCACGCTTTGAAAAATCGGGTTCGGCCGATGTGTACAACCTTTCTGGAGAAGCATTTACTGCTGCTGAATGGAATTCCTTTGACCACAAACAGCAGCAGGATATTTTAATGAATTTCAGGCTTGCTTTTTCATCTTATGGAGAAGTTAACTGGTGTGAAGGCCTGGGTACCGTATTGGCAAATGACGAAGTGGTAAATGGCGTAAGTGAGCGTGGTGGCTTTCCCGTTATTAAGAAGAAAATGAGGCAATGGTACCTGCGCATCACCGAGTTTGCCGACAGGTTGTTGCAGGGCCTCGACACCGTGGCTTTCAGCGAATCTATGAAAGAAATGCAGCGCAACTGGATCGGAAAAAGCGAAGGCGCAGAAATGACTTTTCAACTTCAGGATGCCCATGCAGCACCCGGGGGAGTTAAAGTGTACACCACCAGGCCAGATACCATCTTTGGTGTTGATTTCCTGGTACTGGCCCCTGAACATGAATTGGTATCGAAGATTACGACTGCAGAACAACAGCCTGCTATACAGCAATACCTCGACTATGTAAAAAGCCGGAGCGACCGCGAACGTATGGCCGAAGTGAAACAAATCACCGGTTGTTTCACCGGTGCATTTGCGCTCAATCCATTCAACGGCAAGCCCATTCCTGTTTGGATAGCAGAATATGTACTGGCAGGATATGGAACCGGAGCCATTATGGCTGTTCCATGTGGCGACCAGCGTGATTTTTCTTTTGCCCGTCATTTTAATATCCCGGTAACGAATATCATTGGCAGCCATTTTAATGGAACAGAAGCCAATGCTACCAAAGAGGCCATACTTGAAAACTCGGGTTTTCTTACCGGTATGCAAATGAAAGATGCGATAGGAGTGGCCATCGAACGTATTGAAAAATCGGGTATAGGTACCCGTAAGGTGAATTTTAAGATGAGGGATGCAGGCTTTAGCCGCCAGCGGTACTGGGGAGAGCCATTCCCGGTTCAGTGGAAAAATGCAGTAGCCACTCCTTTGAACGATTCGGCGCTTCCTTTAGAACTTCCGTTTGTAGAGAAGTATGGCCCGGGCCCCGAAGGAGAAGGCCCGCTGGCCAATATCCCCGAATGGGTATCCCGTGAATTGGAAACTTCCACCATGCCGGGTTATGCAGGTTCTTCCTGGTATTTTCTTCGTTATATGGACCCAGGCAATGACAAGCAATTTTGCGACCCGAAAGCAAGTGATTACTGGGGGCAGGTAGATGTTTATATCGGGGGCACTGAACATGCAGTAGGCCATTTGTTGTATAGCAGGATGTGGACGAAATTCCTGTACGACCGGGGCTGGATCGGATTTGATGAGCCATTTAAAAAGCTGGTGAACCAGGGCATGATTCAAGGAAGCAGCCGGTTTGTTTACAGGGTTAAAGGGACGAGCCGGTTTGTTTCAGCTGGATTGAAAAATAATTACGAGGTAGATACTTTGCATGTGGATGTGAACATTGTGGATGGGGTAGAATTAGATACGGAGGCTTTTAGAACTTGGAAACCAGATTACGCTAACGCTGAGTTTATACTGGAAAATGGAACATATATATGTGGGGTAGAAACGGAAAAAATGTCGAAGTCGAAATACAATACGGTAAACCCCGACGAGCTATGTGAGAAATATGGAGCCGATACCTTTCGCATGTATGAAATGTTCCTGGGCCCTATAGAGCAAAGCAAGCCTTGGGATACAAAAGGCATTGAAGGGGTACACCGTTTCTTAAGGAAGTTGTGGCGATTGTTTTTCGACGAACTGAAAGGCAAAGTATGGAATGAACAATCGCCAACGGATGCGGAATTGAAAATCCTCCACCGAACGATCAAAAAAATTGAATCAGATACCGAACAATTTTCTTTTAATACTGCAGTAAGTGCATTCATGGTTTGTGTGAATGAGTTGGGCGATGTAAAGTGCCATAAAAAAGAAATATTAGAACAGTTGCTGGTTTTGTTGGCGCCATATGCACCTCATATCGCAGAAGAATTATGGAGTATCCTTGGCAATGGTGGAAGTATCCTGGATGCGGCTTATCCTGTATTCCGGGAGCAATACCTGGTAGAAACAACGAAAGAATATCCTGTTTCTATCAATGGAAAAGTGCGCACCAATATTCCCATTGCCCTTGATGCAACACAACCAACTGTAGAATCAATCGTATTGGCGCACGAAGTGGTGCAAAAATGGCTCGAAGGCAAAGCGCCTAAGAAAATAATATTCGTGAAAGGGAAGATGATCAATGTAGTGGTATAGAAATAATTAATTCCAGCAGCCGGCGAACAAATTGCCGGCTTTTTTTATTTTACAGTCATGCGATTTGATTTTAATGTATACAGTTCCCTACTGCTGATTTTTTTTGTACACGGGTTTGTATATGCTTTTCTTTTATATCGTAAAAGCATTCGCACAGAACGAATGGCAGATAGGTGGCTCTCCCTTTTTTTATTACTATGTATCATTTATATATCTCCATGGATGCTGGGCTTTGCCGGTTGGTATGATAACCAGCCCTACAGGGATATATTGTTTTATCTGCCTACCCAGTACATGCTATGGCTTGGGCCCATAGCTTTCTTTTACACGCAATCTTTGTTGAATGCATCTTTCATGTTTCAACGCAAGCATTACTGGCATTTTCTGCCGGGGGCTGTGTATATGCTGTATAACCTGGTGATGTTTGTAACGGATCAGGTCATTTTGAAAAAGTATTATTTCCTGGCAAATGGCGAGGATCCCGATTTCGACACATGGTACCAATACGTAGGATTTGGGTCTATGTTGTTTTACTTTTTCTGGTCGATACGATTTTACCATATTTACCGAAAAATGATAGTACATGTAGTGAGTTATGCAGAGCTGCTGTTGTTTAAATGGGCCCGCAATTTCCTACAGGCATTTTTTCTCATGTTACTGGCTCAAGTGTTAATCCATATTGCAACTGCAATTTTTCCTTTTACCAACAACTATATAGGTAGCTGGTGGTATTTTTTTACGTTTAGTATCATCTTTTATTATATCGCCATCACAGGATATGGCAACCAGGTAGCACCCGGGATAAGTTTCAGGGTGAATGACCTGCTTTACTCCAAACCAACTTTCCTGCTCGAACAGGAATACCCGATCAATCAGCCAGTAGTAAAGGAACCAACAGATGATGCAATTTTTGAATTGATTGAACCACCGAATGATGAAACTGATTTTGAACCCGGTTTCCCGGTGGCTGAATGGAAGCAGAAAATAGAACATCTTTTTACAAAGGAAAAAATATATGAGGACCCAGCATTGAATCTGACAGACCTGTCAAAAAAACTACAATTGTCATCCGGGCAGGTATCAAAAATCATCAACAAGGTATTTGGTGCAAACTTCAACGACTTTGTAAATCGTTTCAGGGTTGAGTCTATGCTGGAAAAACTACGCAAAGGAGAGCAAAAGACCCAAACACTGCTTGGGATTGCCTTCGATTCAGGCTTTAATTCAAAAGCAACTTTCAATCGGGCATTTAAAAAATCCACGGGCTTAAACCCGAAAGAGTGGATGGAGAAAAATTTGTAATAAATTGACTTTCAAAAGATTGAATATATATTATTTATTTTGGTCCTTTCTATCTGGCATCCAATCCATAATTTGAGGCCAATTATAAATGGCTCAAATCATGATTTGAAGCGACCAGCACTATCCACCGAAGCATATTTGTGAAGTACTAAAACTTACAATTATGCGATCTGGCAAATTCAATTTTTTACATCTAAATTTTACATGCCGCCAGGGGATATCCAGGTTCCTGGTTATTTTCCCGTTCTTGTTTTTTTTCACCGGTGAGCTCTTTTCCCAGGATACCGTTTCTGTACGAAGCGATACCACCGTATTAAAGTTGGTTACCGTTGCTTCCGGTAGGCCGTTGGTAGAAATGAAAGCTGATAAAACGGTGATGAATGTACACGCCGATTTGAGCGCTGCTGTTAGCAATGTGCTGGAAATATTGCAAAAGGCACCCGGGGTGAGTATTACATCAGATGATGTCATTAACATGAGCGGCAAAGCAGGGGTAAATGTGCTGATTGACGGGCGGCCTACGCAGTTAAGTGGCCGTGACCTTGCCAATTATCTTCGGGCAATGGCAGGAAATACAGTTGACAAGATAGAGTTGATCACCAACCCTTCTTCGCGTTACGATGCACAGGGCAATGCCGGGATTATTAATATCCGGCTGAAGAAAAAAATTACCCGCGGAACAACGGGAAATATCAGTGCCGCCTATACGCAAAATGTACATTACCGTAGCAATGGGTCTTTCAACATCAGTACGAAAATCAATAAGTGGGCAGCCTATGCCAACAGTTCTATAGATTACAACAAACAACATACAAGCGGAAATATAATCCGCCAGGTAAACGACAACGGGATACAAAAACAATTTATCAACGAAACTACGGATATCGATAAAAACACCCGGTACAATTACCGGGCTGGCATTGATTTTTTTGCTGATGCAAAAAATAGTGTTGGGCTGCTGTTGAATGGTGGTGGAAACCGAAGCCCTTTCAATACCCCAGGCACAACTTTGATCGCTAGCAACGGTGTAATAGATTCTTCCCTCGCAACGTTGAATGAAAACCTGTATAAGAACCGGCGTTTTTCTGCAAACCTGAATTATCGATATGCCGATACGTTGGGAACAGCATTTGTCATTGATGCAGACTATACTTTATTCAACAACAAAAATGCTACTGCAATTCAAACACATTTTCTTGATAAAACCGGGAGTGAATACAACAGTGATGTTAATACCCTTGATGTAACAACCCGCATTGATATCTATGCCCTGAAAGCAGATTATGTTAGAAAGATTAAAAAAATAAATGGGAGTTGGGAGTCGGGGGTAAAGTGGAGCTTCGTAAATACCGATAATACCTTGCTTGCATCAAATTTGGTGAATACAGAAATGAAACCCGACACGGGCCGGAGCAACCGGTTCTCATATAGTGAGAAAATTTATGCAGCATACAGTAATATATCCGGGAAAAGAAAAAAATGGGAATACAATGTAGGGTTTCGAATTGAACAGTCTGTGATCAATGGGTTGTCGGTAAGCCTCGATCAAAAAGCACTCAGGCAACCCGATACCAGCTACTTCAACCTGTTTCCGTCTTTGTTTGTTTCGTATCAGTTGAAGGAACATCATATATTGGCAGCTTCATTTAGCAGGCGTATCAACCGGCCCGATTACCAGCAAATGAACCCATTTGAAACCATATTTGATGTGTATACAATAGAGAAAGGCAATCCTTTTTTAAGGCCACAGTTCAGTTACAATGCCGAAGTAAAATACACTTATCGCTATGCAGTGAATGTTGCGCTGGGGTATAATTATACAAATGATTACAGTCAAATGATTACCCGGCAGAATGGCCAGTATACTACTGCCACCACAGTTAATTTAGGCACACTCAACAATGCATACCTTAATATCAGTTCACCTATACCGGTAAACAAATGGTGGGAAGGTTATGTAAATATCACCGGATTTTTAAATCATTACAAAGGACAGTTGCCCGATGGTAAATTGAACGATAAAGCAACGGGTTTGAATGTCTATATTCAGCACCGGTTTAAGTTAGGGAAAGGATGGGTAGCACAGGCAAGTAGTTGGTTCAATGCCAGCACACGCGAAGCTATTTTTAGAACGAGGTCGTATGGTAGCGTGGATGCAGGCATACGCAAAACCTTTTTATCAGATAAAGCCGCAATTCGTGTACTCTTTAATGATATATTTAATACACAGCGTTGGAAGCAGGAGGTGAAGTTTGCCAACCAGGATTTTAGTTACCTGCGTAAATGGGAGAGCCGGGGTATTCGTTTGCAATTTTCCTGGTCTTTCGGTAACCCTACATATGAAAACAGGCAAAGAGAAACCAATAAAGATGCCGATCGTATTAAGCAAAGGTAGTTGGGTAAATGCTGATGTACGAATGCACAGTATCTTTACCATATGAAAAATATGCTGGAAGTAGTGTTATGGAAGAACAGGCACGATTTTTTTCCCGTTGTACCATTTGATAAGGAGAAGGATCATATGTTGCCAATGAATTTTACTTCTTCTAATGAAGCAATGACCCCCGAACTTTTGCAGGATACCGGTGCATTTTCCGAATGGGTAGCAAACACGATCTCTTCTCAATCGGCAAAGTATGGGATCGGGGGATACAGGGAAAACCGGGTGCTTTACAAGCGAAGCCCGCTGTTTGATGCAGCGGAAGCCCGTACCCTTCACCTGGGAATTGATATCTGGGGCCCGGCGGGGACCCCTGTTTTTGCCCCACTTGGCGGGATGGTACACAGTTTTGCGTTCAACGACAATTTCGGGGATTATGGTGCAACGATTATTTTGCAACACCAACTCGAAACCATTAATTTTTACACACTTTACGGTCATCTGGCACTCAATGATTTAGGTGGACTAAGAGTAGGTCAGGTCATTACCCGTGGAGAGTCTTTTGCCCATTTTGGTATAGCAGCAGAAAATGGATACTGGCCACCTCACCTTCATTTTCAGGTCATTATTGATATTGGCCAATATGAAGGGGACTATCCGGGTGTTTGCAAAGTAAGTGAAGCCGGAATGTACCTGGCGAATTCACCCGACCCATCATCCCTGTTAAATTTCGGCTAAAACAAACAGCAAGTTGTATAGAGAACATAATTCTGTTTATGTTGTAATATTATCCGTATATATGTTTTTTTAAATGCTAATTTTACAGCGGCAAATCAACTCAACCAATGGAAATCAAAGCCGGTCCACTGCTTTCAACAATTAATAGTCCAGCCGACCTTAAAAAACTCGGAAAAGAACAAATGCAGGAAGTTTGTAATGAACTTCGGCAATACATCATTGATGTTGTGAGTGTACACGGCGGCCATTTTGGTGCCAGTTTGGGCGTTGTAGAACTTTCTGTAGCGCTACACTATGTGTTCAATACCCCTTATGACCAATTGGTTTGGGATGTGGGCCACCAGGCATATGGCCATAAGATTTTAACCGGCCGCAGGGATAATTTCCCCAGTAACCGAAAGTACCATGGGTTAAGCGGCTTTCCTAAAAGATCAGAAAGCGAGTTTGATACATTTGGGGTAGGCCATTCCTCCACTTCCATTTCTGCTGCGCTTGGCATGGCAATGGCATCACATTACAAAGGCGAAAAGGACAGGCAACATGTTGCGGTTATTGGCGATGGTGCCATGACAGCCGGCCTTGCTTTTGAGGCCATGAACCATGCAGGTATTGAGAAAAGCAATGTACTTATCATACTGAATGATAATTGCATGAGCATCGATCCAAATGTTGGTGCACTCAAGGAATACCTCACCGATATCACTACTTCTCATACTTATAATGACCTGCGTGACAATGTTTGGAAGGCTTTAGGAAAACTGCCGGTAGGTAAAAAATTCAGCAGGGATATGGCCAGCAAGCTCGAAGCCAGCCTCAAAGGGATGGTGAGCAAGAGCAGTAATTTATTTGAAGCTTTACAACTAAGGTATTTTGGTCCGATTGATGGCCACAATATTAATAAACTGATTGAAACCCTGGCAGACCTGCGTGACATTCCCGGGCCTAAAATCCTGCATATTAAAACTGTAAAAGGAAAGGGGTACGAATTGGCAGAAAAAGACCAAACGAAATGGCATGCACCTGGTTTGTTTGATAAAGTAACAGGGGAAATTTATAAAAAGACATTTGAAATCCCGCAACCACCCAAATACCAGGATGTATTCGGGCATACGATCATTGAACTGGCCGAGCAGAACAAAAAGGTGATGGGCGTAACTCCTGCCATGCCAAGCGGTTGTTCTTTAAAATTCATGATGGAGAAAATGCCCGACCGTGCTTTTGATGTGGGCATCTGCGAACAGCATGCGGTAACGCTGAGTGCCGGTATGGCAACACAGGGCCTTAAAGTGTTCTGCAACATTTATTCTTCCTTTATGCAAAGGGCTTATGATATGGTGATTCATGATGTTGCCATTCAAAAGCTGCCTGTCATTTTCTGCCTCGACAGGGCAGGGCTTGTGGGGGAAGACGGCCCTACGCATCACGGATGTTATGACATTGCTTACATGCGTTGCATACCCAACATGGTTGTTAGCGCCCCGATGAACGAATCGGAATTGAGAAACCTCATGTACACGGCACAGTTAGATAGCAATGAATTGCCTTTTGTAATCCGTTATCCACGTGGAGAAGGCATGATGCCCGAATGGCGCACGCCGCTCAAAGAAATTAATATCGGTACCGGCCGTAAATTAAAAGACGGAGAAGATATCGCTATTTTGAGTTTTGGCCATCCGGGTAATTTTGCTGCAACTGCCATCAGGGATGTACGTAGCGAAGGAATCAATCCGGCACATTATGATATGCGTTTTGTGAAACCACTCGATGAAGCCATGTTGCATGAAGTCTTTGGTAAATTCAAAAAAGTGATTACGATAGAAGACGGCACCGTGGTGGGCGGGTTTGGATCGGCGATACTCGAGTTCATGAATGAACACCGGTACAAAGCAGATGTAAGAATCATGGGTATACCCGACAGGCTGGTTGAACACGGTACGCCAAAACAACTATATAATGAAATTGGAATTGATGCCAATGCCATTGCAGAAACCCTGCGGTCAATGGCATCGGTGAAGGAATTTGTAATGGGCTAGTTGTAGACTACATCTTTTATTAGTTCCTTAACTTTTTTTCTGAAATTTTATGGAGTGCTTTGCGTTTTGCATCCAATGCTTCGCAAGTATTCATGAAACTTTTTCTCCGTTTTTTATTAGCCTTACTGGTAATCCTCTCTTTGGTAGGAGGCATTGGCTATTACTGCTGGTACCTTCCCAAATTTGACAATGGGCTAGCTCAAAACAAGCTTGTTAAAAAAACAGCAAGCCATACTGTTAGCCAGGAAACAAATCATCAACTCAAACAAAGGATTAGTAAAAAGCTGAAAAACCTTCAGCCACTTTTACAAAGCAACCGGTACGATTCTAAACATTGTTTCCTGGTAGATGTAACTATTTCGTCTGGTAAAAACCGATTTTTTGTATATAACCTGGTGAAAGACTCCATTGAGGCTGCCGGACTGGTTACCCACGGCAGTGGTTCTGATGTAAGTGGAAAAGCAACCATTTTCTCAAATATTGAAGGAAGCAATTGTACTTCATTGGGACGCTATAGTATTGGCGGTTCTTATAATGGTAAATTTGGGTTGGCGTATAAATTGTACGGGCTCGATGTAACTAACAGCAGGGCCTACCAGCGGTTTGTGGTATTACATGCTCATGCATGTGTACCCAATGATGAAGTAGCTCCACTGCGTATCTGCGAAAGCCTTGGGTGCCCAACTGTTTCACCCGATTTTTTGCAGTTGCTAAAGAGGTACATTGATCGCACAGGCAAACCAATACTCTTGTATATCTATCAATAAAAAAGCACTGGAATACTCCAGCGCTTTTTAGCGAACTTCCATTGTAGGATTAATGCATGGGCACTTCAATAGCCAGGACTTCTGTTTGCTCATTGGCCGTAATAGTGAACTGGTTTGATGCAGTAATGCCTGCAGCATCCCTGGTATGCAGGGTTTCGCCATTCAGTTGTATACTACCGCTGATCACTACCAGGTAAACACCATTTCCTTGAAAGGCATTCTTATATTCAATAGATTTCCCTGCTTCTAATTTGGTAAGTGAAAAGCGGGCATCCTGGTTTATCCATAAGCCATTGTCTGCCGCAATCGGTGATACCACTACCTGCCATTTGTTGTTTCTATCAGCCATATCAAATGTCCGTTGATCGTACCGTGGGGTTATATTTCTTTCTTTTGGGAAAATCCAGATTTGAAAAAGGGTCACCGGGTCTGTTGAAGATGCATTGGCCTCTGAGTGCAAAATCCCCGCACCAGCGCTCATGATCTGTATATCGCCTGCTTTGATCACACCTTCACCTCCGGTGTTGTCTTTGTGTTTTAGAGCGCCGGTAAATGGGATCGTTACTATCTCCATGTTATCATGGGGGTGTGTTGGAAATGCGCCTCCCCCGGCGATATAATCATCATTTAATACCCTGAGTAAACCGAACCTTACTTTTTCGGGATTGTGATAGCCCGAAAAGCTGAAATAATAATTTGGTTTTAACCAACCGTAGTCGGCCGAGCCTCTTTCCTGGGCCCTTTGAATAGTTGTATGCATAATAAAGTTTTAAATCAATGTTTAAACATCAAATTTAAGAACAATGATCCAAACTGCCAAATTTACCGGTTCAGTCTTTGAAAACCCTGGGGCGTGTAATTATCGATGAGAAGCTGGGCGCCGGCAAGTTCCTGTTCGGTTTGGGTGCTGGTGATCGCCACGACGGGCATGCCCGCTGATTTTGCGGAAGTTATACCAACAGCAGCGTCTTCAAAAACCAGGCAATGGCGGGGTTCAATTTGTAGTAAATCGGCTGCTTTTAAATAAATTTCTGGGTGTGGTTTTCCTTTTTTGATATGTGCCGAATGCACGATAACTGGAAAATATTTGCGAATGGGAACATGGTCGAACATAAAATCAATGTTTACCTGGATGCCTGAAGTAGCTATCGCCATCTTGATCTTGTTGGCGGCCGCAGCTTCCAGGAATTCAATTAAACCATCTATAGGCTTGATATGGCTCCTGTAAATGTCACGGTACAGCGCTTCCTTTTCCAGCGCATACTGTTGGATCTTTTCTTCGGATAGGGGTTCCCGGTAGATGTATTCAATAACATCCCTGTTGGTTCGTCCATTGAAATGTTGCCGGTATTCTTCCTCTGAGATGCTGATGTCATTTTTCCGCAGGTATTCCTGCCATGCCATCCGGTGAAATGCATTGTTATCTATCAGTGTACCATCAAGGTCGAAAATAAATGCCAGGCTATGGAACTTGCCCGATAAGTCGTATACGATCCTGTTTATGTTATTGGCTGTAATCATAAAATTCATAAAAAAACGGTTTGCCGAATATGTATTGTCTGCAAACCGTTGTAAATAGTGTACGCTAAACGATGATCAATTCAAATGGCTGAAATCCTCGGCAGTTAGTGGATGATGTATTTCTTCCTCCCTGTTTTCATTGTATTCGATGATAAAATTGTTCCTGCCTTCCCCAATCAGGATCATCAGGAATTTTTGCTGAACCAGTTCGAGCATATTGAGGAAAAGGAAAATAGCATGTATCCTGTTTTCACATACTTCAAATATTTTTTCGAAGGAAAGTGTTTTTTCATTTCGTGAAATTTCGAGCATATAATCACGGCAACCTTCCATGGTATAATTGTATTGTACAACCGTATGAACGGGGCGGTTGTTGCGTTGCTGGATGCGCTGGATCACTTTTTCAAAAGCTTTCATCAGCTTAAACAAAGTAACGGTTTGAATCTCTGTTCCTTCTCCTGCTTCTTCGCCAATCTGGGCAATTTCTTTTTGCAGGTTACCACGTTTCAGCATCAGCATGCGAACGGCTTCCATTTCGGCAAGCTTTGCAGATGCCTCTTTGAATTTTTTGTATTCAAGGATTTTATCCACCAGTTCCATCCTGGGGTCAATTTCATTGCCCTGCGCATCCAGTTCTTTGCGTGGCAGTAACATTTTTGCTTTGATGCGCATGAGGGTACTAACAAAGAGGATAAATTCACTGCTCAGCTCAATGTTGAGCTTTTCGGTATTGTGAATATGGTCGAGAAAATCATTGGTGATTTTCGTAATGGGAATATTGTAAATATCCAGTTCATCTCGTTCAATAAAGAAAAGCAAGAGGTCAAATGGCCCTTCAAACTGTTCAAGTTTAATCTGGTATGATGGATTGGTACTCAAGGGATGTATATTTCAGTAAAAAATTAAGCCCCAAAGTTAATGACTTTGGGGCGCTGAAAAGGTAAAATTATCCACGTTTGATGCTTACAGTTTGCGGTTGGCGAAGTTGTATGCAAAACCGATTCCCATGAGTTGCAGCCATTGTGGGGCCGGCCCCTTGGCGGGGTCTACGTTTTGGGTATCGTCATCGTAGATCATATCCACATTAAAACTAAAGTTGATGTATTTGGTAATCTTGGCGGTGATTACATTCGTCCAAAAAATATCTACATTCTGTGGGTTTTTCTTATAATTCGAAAACAGGTCTAGTTTTGTTTTGAATTGGATATTGCTCCCCAGTTTTTTGTTGTAATTGGCCGACAGGAAAGCGCCAAGTTCGTTTTTCACAGTTTTGCCAGGCTCTACACCGTACAATGGGGCGAGTTGTTTATCGCCAACAATTACCCAGCGGCCGGTAATGGGAGATACAAACAGGGAAAAATCATCGCATGGTTTGTAATCTAAACCGAGCGAAATGAGCAAATAGGCTGGTGTAAATGTCTTTGATGTTAGCGTTGCTGTGTCTGCTCCGGCTGCTGTTTTCGAATAGGCAAACCCTTTAGCAAACTGGCTGCGCAGGTTGGTGAGCATTGCCAGGTTAAGTTTTTTATTCAAAGCGTATCCGTATTTGGAAGTGAAATCGATCCTGTCGCTGGCTTTGCGTTTACCCAGGCTGGTTGTTTTTACCAACCCGTATGCCATATCCAGGCTATTATCCCATGAATGTTTGTCTTTTTTGTAAAACGCATAAAGGTTTAAGTAAGCGTTCAGGGAAAAGGAGAATTTATCACCTCCTGCCGACCAGTTACTGAGCGATCCCTGGTTAATGTTCAGGTTGAAAAGTCCGCCCGTTTTCCATTTTTTAGGAATGGTATCATTGGCTGCTTTTTTAATGGTTTTCTCTGATTCTTTTTTGAGGTCTTTAACGGCGCCATCCTGGGCCATGGTGCTGAAGCCGGCGAATGCCAGCATCAGGGAGAGCATAAGTTTTTTCATAACAGTGGTTTAAGTAAAAAATGGCTGCAGGAAAATCCGGCAGCCATCACAAAGATAAAACATTTTTTCACCTTACTTTTTCAGGGCATCCCTGATTTCCCTCAAAAGTGTGATATCTTCAGGTGGTGCAGCCGGCGCTTCTTCTTTTGCTTTTTTCATTTTATTCATTGCTTTTATGATCATAAACATGACAAAAGCTACAATGATAAAATCAATACAGGCAGTTAAAAATTCACCCCAATTGATGGCCAATTCTGGCGAAGCTTTTGTAGTAACAGTACCCGAGGCATCTTTTACTTCAGCTACTGCCTCCTTCAGCACATATTTTTTGCTGTTAAGATCAATTCCACCTAATAGGAGGCCGGTAATTGGTGCGAACATTTTTTCAACAAATGCTGTAACAACTTTACCAAAGGCACCTCCCATAACAAAGGCTATCGCCATGTCTACCAGGTTGCCTTTCATGGCAAATTCTTTAAATTCTTTTAGGAATCCCATAATAATTGGTTTAAATGTGTGATTGTATAAGGTTTGCGGCTGAAAGTACTATATCTGTAGATTAATTCAAAGAAAAAATAATTATATGAACATAAATGATCCAAATTTGTCACATAAATTAAATTTTGTTGAACGATAAGTTATTAAACTGGGTCATTTTTATTGCACTTTCATTTATTTGGGGCAGCAGTTTTATCCTCATGAAGGAAGGGCTCAAAAGCCTTACTGCATTCCAGGTGGCATCTATACGAATCATTTCATCGGGTTTGGTTTTATTGCCGGTCGCGATCAGGGGGCTTAGGCAAATTCCTTCCGGTAAAATATTTTACATTTTTATGTCGGGCGTACTGGGTAGTTTGCTGCCTGCATATCTTTTTTGCATCGCCGAGCAGGGGATAGACAGCTCCCTGGCAGGTACGCTCAATTCCCTGACCCCGATTTTTGTCATACTGAATGGGGCTTTGTTTTTCCAAACCCGCACTTCTACGAATAAAGTAATAGGCATCCTGATCGCATTTTCAGGCAGTGTATTGTTGTTTTTCAGCCAGCCAAACTTCGCTCAAAACAATAACCTGTTGTACATTTTTTATGTGGTGATTGCTACATTTTTTTATGGCATGAATGTAAACATGGTACATCGTCACCTGAGCAATATCCCTTCCCTTCAAATAGCGGCGTGGGCGCTTTCGCTCAACGCCATACCTGCATTCATAGTGCTGTTGTTTACCGGCTATTTCAGCCTTAATCTAACGGAAACGGGGGTACTAACTTCAACTGCTTATTCCTGCATCCTGGGGGTTGGTGGTACGGCCATTGCCTCTATTATTTTTTATGTGCTGATAAAGCGGGCGGGAGCTGTTTTTTCTTCGATGGTTACATATGGGATCCCTTTTGTTGCCATCATGTGGGGCGTGATTTACAAAGAAGCCATCGGTTGGAAACAGGTGTTCTGCCTGATGGTCATTTTAGCAGGTGTATTTGTTGCCAATAGAAAATGGAAGGCTGCGTAACCATCAATTGGTAAGAAAGATGATGGCTTGTTTCGATTCATTGATCAAGGCCTTTTTTCCCAGTATTGTTTCGCCCTTTCGATCATAAAATTCAAGTAGCATGGTATCTCCCCTGAGCGAATACCTGCCCGGGTAACTGCTGTTTTTGATACTGTCGAATAACTGCCTGTAAAATTCAAAATAATTATTTTCCCGGATATCGAAATGGGCATCATTCATATCTGCAATGGATGTAAAACTTCGGATCACTTTCGACTGCTCAAACTGCTCACGGTCGCGTTTAAATGACATGGATGCAGTACAAGCCATGCTTCCGGCTAATAATAAAATGAGTATGCCCTTTAATTTCATTGAATGTTAATATTTAAAGTAAACAGTATCGGCAACCGTTACCGGGTTGTTGAATGACCAAATTCTTTGTATCGGTAGCCCATCTCCATTGTACTGGTAAAATAGGGTATGGGTGCGGGTAAGTACACCGTTGTTGTAGTGAAATATAGAACCGGCATTATTGGCGCCCCAAAATGGAAGCAGGGTTTCCAAATTATTATGAAACGGGTTGCCGGGTGAAATTGATGCAGAGCGGAGCAACGGTGCAATATTCATACGGTTAAAGGGGTTTTCCCTGAAATCGTATTCATAACGGTAATGGGTAGTATTGCCTGCAGTTGCGGGCAGGTATAAAGATGCCAGGTTGCCATTCAATACAATCTGAGAGTCAATTTTTATGAGGTTGTTTGCACCGGGGCCACTTTCGGAAATAATATAATTGTCCTGGTAGCGGTACCTGAACAAATTGGTTCCGGTAGCTCCAGTTACAGAATCGGTCAATAACCGGCCGATGTTATCGTAACTGAGAAAGTGCCAATGCCGGGAAAGAGGGCCGCTGCCAATTCGGTTGCGCAGATCGGCAAGTATAGGCAAAGGGGCGTTGCCCGTATAGCTAAAATCCGTTACAGAAAGGGTATCCAACGGGCTTATTAACTGGCCCGAATCACCGCGATAAATGAGTATCCGTGTTACTCGCCTAAATGCATCATAACTAAAATCGGCCTGTGCCGGTGAAGGTGGCAGGGAAGAGGACGTGTTGATATGAACAAATGACAATTGCCTCAGGAGCAGGGAAGGGGCTTGTGGCGAATCGCCATCCTTACTGCAGGAATAGAGCAATAGCAGGGAAACTGCCCCCAAAAGTCCGGGCCATCTCATTCGATTAATTTTACCAAAGGTAGTTCAAACCTGCCTCAGAATGCCCTTCGATATAGATATCTGCTTCACTATAGGACGCCGTCAAAAAAAAACCATGCCCGATTTTTAATTACAAGCCCCAACCCTTACCTTTGCGCCCGAATTATTTAGCTCAAATACTTTAAATACATCTTATGGCCAATACTGGTAAAATCAAATCGGTTATCGGAGCGGTGGTAGACGTGCAGTTCGACAATGATGCGAAGCTTCCTGAAATTATGAATGCCCTTGAACTGAAGCGTGAAAACGGGGATACGCTGGTACTCGAAGTGCAGCAGCACCTTGGGGAGGACAGTGTGCGTACCATTGCGATGGATGGTACCGAAGGCCTTGTTAGGGGTACTGCTGTGATTGATACCGGGAAGCCGATTACCATGCCAATTGGAGAAGGTATCAAGGGGCGTCTTTTCAATGTAACCGGTGATGCCATTGACGGCCTTCCACAGGTTAGCAAAGCTGGTGGCCGTGCCATTCATGCCAAGCCGCCATTGTTTGAAGACCTGAGTACGGCTTCTGAAGTACTTTTCACTGGTATCAAAGTAATCGACCTTATTGAACCTTATGCAAAAGGTGGTAAGATTGGCTTGTTTGGTGGTGCGGGTGTTGGTAAAACCGTATTGATCCAGGAATTGATCAACAATATTGCGAAAGCGTACAGTGGTTTGTCTGTATTTGCTGGTGTAGGAGAAAGGACCCGTGAAGGTAATGACCTCATGAGGGAGATGATTGAAGCAGGCATCATGAACTACGGAGATAAGTTCAAGCACAGTATGGAAGAAGGCGGCTGGGACCTGAGTGCAGTGAATGTAGAAGGTTTGAAAGAATCTAAAGCCACCTTCGTGTTTGGCCAGATGAATGAGCCGCCAGGTGCAAGGGCTCGTGTGGCATTGAGCGGTTTAACGATTGCAGAATATTTCCGTGATGGTGAAGGGGATGGCCAGGGAAAAGATATTCTTTTCTTCGTTGATAATATTTTCCGTTTCACGCAGGCAGGTTCTGAAGTATCGGCGCTGCTTGGCCGTATGCCAAGTGCGGTAGGATACCAGCCAACACTGGCCACTGAAATGGGATTGATGCAGGAAAGGATTACTTCTACTAAAAATGGTTCTATTACTTCTGTACAGGCGGTATATGTACCTGCGGATGATTTAACCGATCCGGCTCCGGCAACAACCTTTGCCCACCTGGATGCTACTACGGTATTGAGTCGTAAGATTGCCGATCTGGGTATTTATCCTGCGGTGGATCCATTGGATTCTACTTCCAGGATCCTTACACCTGCCATCGTTGGTGACGAACATTATAATTGTGCCAACAGGGTAAAACTGATCCTTCAGCGTTATAAAGAATTACAGGACATCATTGCCATCCTTGGTTTGGATGAATTGAGCGATGATGATAAACTGGTTGTATCAAGGGCCCGTAAAGTTCAGCGTTTCCTTTCTCAGCCATTCTTTGTGGCAGAACAGTTTACCGGTTTGAAAGGGGTCCTGGTGCCTATTGAAGAAACCATCCGTGGTTTCAATTCCATTATGGATGGTGAAGTGGATGAGTATCCAGAAGCTGCGTTTAACCTGGTAGGAACGCTTGATGATGCCATTGAAAAAGGTAAGAAGCTGATGGCTGCAGCCCAGGCTTAATTGAGATCATATACAATCATTCAATATGACTTTAGAGATATTAACACCGGAACAAAAAATTTTCAGCGGGGAAGTGTATGGGGTACAGTTGCCGGGTATCAGCGGATTGTTTGAAGTGCTGGATAAGCACGCCCCATTGGTGAGTGCGTTAAAAGCCGGAACGTTGAAGATCCTGAAGGATAAATCTTCCACCACTTCTTATACTATACAAAGTGGGTTTGTAGAAGTGCTCAACAACAAAGCAACCGTATTGGTAGAAGGCGCTATTGAAAAATAAAAAAGTAACCTATAACAGGAAGCCCATACGAAAGTATGGGTTTTTTTGTGTTAGAACTGCCGTTTCAGTTGAACGAATGCCCAGGCGCACAATGGGAAAAGGATGAATACCAGGGATG
>JBPOHG010000226.1:0-1958 GCA_052035835.1 Bacteroidota bacterium
GAATTAATAGATATGAGCCGCCACAAAGGGGAACACCCACGCATGGGGGCTACCGATGTATGCCCATTGATCCCGATTGCCAATATTAGCATGGAAGAAACGGCCCTATACGCCCAAAAACTGGCTAAGCGGGTAGGGGAAGAATTGAACCTGCCGGTATATTTATATGAAGCCGCCCAGCCCGATAAATCCCGCAGCAACCTTTCGGTTATACGTGCCGGTGAGTACGAAGGGTTTGCAAAAAAAATTACATTACCCGAATGGAAGCCCGATTTTGGGCCATCGGTTTTTGATTCGAAAAGAGGGGCAACAGTTATTGGAGCCAGGGATTTCCTGGTGGCCTACAACGTGAACCTCAATACCACTTCTACCCGAAGGGCCAATGCCATTGCATTTGATATCAGGGAAGCAGGGAGGGTTAAAAGAGTAAACGGGAAAGTAGTGAATGATGAAAACGGGAAACCGGTAAATATACCCGGCAGCCTTAAGTGCGTAAAAGCAATCGGGTGGTTTATAGAGGAATATGGTATCGCCCAGATTTCAATCAATCTTACGAACATTCATATCACGCCCCTTCATATTGCATTTGACGAGGCCTGTAAAAAAGCCGCTGAAAGAGGCATACGCGTTACCGGTAGCGAGATTGTAGGATTGATCCCATTGAAATCGATGACTGATGCCGCTAAATATTTTCTCCGTAAACAACAACGTTCTACAGGCGTAAGTGAAAAAGAACTGATCAAAATTGCAGTAAAATCAATGGGGCTCGATGAACTGGCTCCTTTTAAACCCGAGGAGCGGATCATAGAGTACATGCTTGCAAATGAAACAGACAGCAAGCTGGTGAAAATGAGTTTGCTTGATTTCGCTGATGAAACTGCCAGTGAAAGCCCGGCTCCCGGCGGCGGCTCCATTGCTGCTTATGCGGGCGCATTGGGCATATCATTGGCTACTATGGTGGCAAATTTATCGTCTCATAAAAAAGGATGGGACGAACGCTGGGAAGAATTTGGAAACTGGGCAGATAAAGGCCAACAATACAAAGCCGAACTATTAAGCCTTGTAGACGAGGATACCAGGGCATTCAACAGGATTATGGCGGCTTTTTCTTTGCCAAAATCCTCTGATGAAGAAAAGCAGGCACGTTTACAAGCCATCCAGGACGCTACCAGGAATGCCATTGAAATACCTTTCAGGGTAATGGAAATTTCGCTTGCCAGCATGGATGTCATCAAAGCGATGGCAGAAACAGGCAACCCCAATTCAGTTTCCGATGCCGGGGTTGGTGCACTTTGTGCAAGAGCTGCAGTAATGGGTGCATTTATGAATGTGCGAATCAATGCGGCAGACTACGACGATAAAGAATATGTAGCCGATATGATAGAAAGAGGAAAAAATATGGAAAAATTATGCCAGGAGAAAGAAGCCGCTATCCTGGAAGTGGTGAATGCTAAAATTGGGCTATAACATTCCAACCACTTAAAAAATAGTTTGAATACTTTTTTTAGATGCTCTATTTTGGCTTGTAATCAAATACAAGTACCGCATTTTCTTCCAGGCTGGCGCTCGAACGGAGTTCATACCTTTTATCGCCAGCCGTTACTACAATAATGGCGGTATTTGGGGGGATACTGCCGAGGTTTTCGGCAAACATGATCAGTTCGTGGCGTGAAGAACTTTCATCGAGACTTAGTTTGATGATGATAGGGTCTTCAGAAAGGCGTTGTTTGCTCCTCAATAATTTTCCGTTATAGAAAATACTCACGGTGTCGTTATCAACGATGCCATTATCGTATACCTTTAATTCGATCGTTTTCACATTTACTTCCACCCTCGACATTTCAGTTTTTTTACGGGCCGACATCTGCTTAACGAGGCTTTCTTCCTTTCTTGAAATCTGAACCGGGGGGGTAACAGGATCGGGTATGTCCTGGTTTTTTCTCAAAGTATCTTTTGCA
>JBPOHG010000045.1:0-3316 GCA_052035835.1 Bacteroidota bacterium
GTTCTCTACCTGGTCTTTCATTAGCGCAATGAGCGGCGATATTACAAGGCATAAGCCGGGTTTAACCATTGCCGGAACCTGGTAACAAAGAGATTTTCCGCCTCCGGTGGGCATTAGTGCAAGGGTATCTTTTCCTGCTAAAACAGAATTGATGATCTCTTCCTGCAAAGGCCGGAAGGAATCGTAGCCCCAGTAGCTTTTCAGTATTTCAGATGGAGATAAATGCATGTTCATGTTTCATAGTTCATGGAGGAAATCTATGAAACATGAACTATAAACGATGAACTAAATTACACCACTTTCTTTACAAAAAGCCTTACTGAATTGATCGCCAGCACCACATCACTCATACCCATTACCAATGCACCGAAAGTAGGGGTAAGAAAGCCAAAGGCAGCAACAGGAATTGCAACTATATTATACGCAAAGGCCCAGAAAAGATTTTGCTTGATGGTGATGTAAGTATGTTTTCCCAATCCTAATGCGGTAGGTAAATTTTTCAGTCCATGATTCATCAACACCACCTGTGCACTTTGTACAGCGATCTGCGAAGCCTCATTCATCGAAATACCGATCGTGGCTTTGGCAAGAGCCGGTGCATCATTAATGCCATCGCCAACCATCGCAGTAGGAGTGGCAGCGCTTAGCTCTGCTATCTTGTTTAATTTTTCTTCCGGCGTTTGCTCGGCAATCACGGTATCAATACCTAACTGTACGGCCAGTTGATTACACTTGGACTTTCTGTCACCGCTAAGGAGGATTGTCTTGATATTTTTGCTGTGCAGGTAATCAATCACTTTTTTGGCCTCAGGCCTGATTTCATCTTCCACATCAATCCAGCCCAGGAATTGGCCGTTACGCAGTATATACACATTATGATTGTCTTCTTTGGTCAGGCCGGCAACAGTTTTATAGGATCCGGCTATAAACCGGTTACCTTCCTTATCTTCTGCCTGCATACCGAGGCCTTTTACTTCCTCAATATTCTTCCATAGAATCTGTTCTTTGCTTTTCCATGCTTCAGAGATGCACTTCGCAATGGGGTGATTGGAATATTTCTCTAATGAAAAAACAATCTTTTTAAATTCATTTTCATTGACAGATGGATTGGTGATCTGCCAGTTGCCGATGGTAAATAAACCGGTGGTGAGGGTTCCTGTTTTATCAAATACTACCTGTTTGATATCCTTGAATGTTTCCAGGCTGGTGGCATTTCTGAAAAGAATACCGGTTTTGGCCGCACGGCCAAGCCCTACGGCGATGGCAGCAGGGGTAGCTAATCCCATAGCACAGGGACAGGCAATGACCAATACGGCAATGCTGCGCATCAGGGCCGGTGTAAATTCTTTCAGTACGATCCAGCTAATCACCAGTGTGGCCGCGGCGATAACGAGTACTATTGGTATAAATATGGCGCTGATTTTATCAGCCAGTAATTGTACAGGAGGTTTTTCGCCCTGGGCTTCTTTCACCATTTTCAAAATGCCGGAAAGAACCGTTTCATTCCATACCGCAGTGACCTGTGCTTTTACTGTTCCGTCTGTAATAACACTTCCGCCAATGAGTGTATCCTTTGCTTTTTTATGAACCGGTAAACTTTCTCCGGTTATGATGGCTTCATTTACATGCACATCACCCCATAATATCTTGCAGTCGATCGGAACCTGTTCACCGCTTTTTATCAGTACAAGGTCACCCACCCGCAGGTCTGTATTCTCTACAGGAAAAATTTGCTCCTTATGCTCATCATCAAATGCGATCATGTTGGCCATCACTTTTTGTGATTTGGCCAGTTTATTCAGTTCCCTTTGTGTGGAAGCAATAGAAGTGTCTTCGAGGTAATTTCCCAGGAATACAAGTGTAATGATGGTGGCTGCCGTTTCATAAAACATATATTGTTCAGCCTGCCCTGTGAGTGAACCATAAAGACTATACACAAATGCTGCAGTGGATCCAACGGCAATCAGCACATTCATATTGGGCATCCGGTTACGGATACTTTTCAATGCACTTTTACCAAAAAAACTCATACCCACGAGATAAACAGGGATGGTCAATGCCAGTTGCACCCAATGATTCATCAGCCAGTGAATGTGCAGACCCGGTATCATATGCAGCATCAGCAATGCTGTGAAGGGGAAACAGAACCAAAACCGCTGCAGGTGAGTAGAAAGAAAAGCTGTTTTCTTCGGCAGGATTTCTGGTTTATGCTCGGCTACTTCATAGCCAAGCCCGTTAATGCCTTTTGCCAGCTCTTTTTCGTTGGCAACACCATTCATATCGAAGCTTACGTACCCTGTGGCAAAGTTCACTTTGATATTCTTCATACCTTTTTTCTCCAGGTATTTTTGAATATTCAGCGCACAGGTGTTGCAGTCCATTCCGTCAACTTTCCATTGTACCTGTTCCATATTGCAAATTTACCAAATAACAGAGGGAGGCTTTTTGCTGAAACGGGAATATTTGAGCAACATGGTTGCTATTCCGGCTAAATTTGCAACATGGATTTAGTATTTACACTCAATACCATACAGGAAGCAGCTGCACAATTCTGGGAAGCAGTGGGCGGGCACAAAGTCTTCGCCTTTCATGGACCGATGGGTGCTGGTAAAACTACCTTTATCCATGCCCTTTGCGATGCCAAAGGGGTAAAGGATGTAGTAGGCAGCCCTACGTTCTCTATCATTAATGAATATGTGTACGACTGCGATGGAACCAAACGTCCCTTATTTCATATGGACCTTTATAGGCTGAACAGCGATGAAGAAGCACAAAGAGCCGGTGTGGAAGATGCATTATACAGCGGTCACCTCTGCCTCGTAGAATGGCCGGAAAAAGCACCCGGTATTTTTCCCGGCGACACGGTTCATGTATACATTGAGCTGCTTGATACGCAAAGCAGGAGGCTGAAAATCGCTAATATTTAGGTACATTTGAATATGTGTAACTGCCGGATGATCATTCCCGGGTTACCTAACCAGCAACCAGCTTCATGAGCCAGCAAAAACCTAAAATAAGTACTTCTTTCAGTTACGAAACATTGGAGGAAACCCTCGACATTAAACCAAAGTCCGAGGGTATGATGATTGGTATTCCCAAAGAAATTGCATTCCAGGAAAACCGCATTGCATTAACACCCGATGCCGTGAGTGTGCTGATCAGTAATGGTCACCAGGTAATGATAGAACATAATGCCGGTGAAGCTTCTCATTTCCGGGATAAAGACTACAGCGAAGCCGGTGCGAAGATCGTTTACGAAAGGGCCGAGGTTTTTAAGGCGCCCATCCTGGTGAAAAGTGCACCCATCATTGATGAA
>JBPOHG010000083.1:0-11089 GCA_052035835.1 Bacteroidota bacterium
GAAATTGTATGCATATGAGAAGGCATTTTTTCACCACACCGGTTAGAACTGGTATCAAAGTCAGTTCTTGAATAGGGAAGGTTTTGTAAGTTCCTGTTGAAATTGTTATAGTACTTAAATGCCGGACTTGATGAACTTTGAGGAGTGGAGGGTAGAACCTGAATGGCTGGCCTTCCCTGATGATCGTAGATCGTTTCTGAAACAAGGATATTTTTTTCTGTATTTAGTGCTACCAGTGCCTGTCTTTGCCGTAGCGTTCCATCAGCAAAAATGATCATGTCTTTACGATTTCCATCATCTGAGAAAAAGCCCTGGTATTGCCAGTTCATTTTATCATTTCCAGGGATGTATGTATTAGTATTCCCAACCGATATAAGGGTGTCTTTCCATTTTCCATTTATTGGTTGTTTATATTCCTGTCCCCTTTTACCATTGGCTCTTATCCGAATTAATAAATACCCCGATTCAAATGCAGCTGGAAGTACATAGAAACTATCTTTCAACGTTACCCGGGCAGATTGTTTTTTTAATTGGCGGATATAATCCCTGTTTTCAATATTTAATATTTCTTCCCTTGATTTTTTTTGTGTACTTCCGGTGTAATCATCAATATAATTCCATTCAAAATCATATTCTTCAGCATTTGGATGATGTTTCCATAAGAAAATATGATTTCCCGTTGTTGGGTCTGACTTTTTTTCAATTGGACCTTGAATATTTAATAAGTTTTCTGTAAGTGAATAAACCCTATCATACAGAATCTGGTTTCCAACATAAAACACCGATTCTTTATCATCTGTTGCTTCAGGTAATATGATATTTCCATTTGCATCAGTTATCATTGTATATGTTTCATCGATTTCAAGAATCGTATAAGTATTTTCTTTCGTTAGTGTATGTACAATTAAATCTTTTGCTTTATAAGGGGCATTTTTAGTCATGGCATAGTCAACTGTCAAAGTAAATTCCCTCAAAGTATTCATATTTCCGCTTTGCCCTGTAAGTACACGGCCTTTTAACTTTGCATGAAAATGACCGTTGTTCCATTTCGATTGGTAAAAAGCAGGTTTTACATATAATGAGATTACCTGGGTGGCAGATATAAGCACCGGATTTGGGCTCTTACTAATTGGGGTGCCATTGTATTTGTAAAAGTCTGGAATGAATAATGTGTCTTTTTTTTGTTTTACGAGCGATGAAAAGGAATAGTGATGCGACAGGGTGTCGTTAAAGCCGTGTGCAACCAAACTACATAATATACATGCCAATAACAATAGTAAAAATGATCTTTGTTGCATTTATTATTGAATATTTAGTTGTGTAGATTTTGGTTTAGCAGTCCTGCTTTCCTGAATTGTTTTTATGCCTCGTTCTGTTTCTTTTCTTATTCGTACCAGCTCTCCTTCCATATCATAATCATAAAAAATTGCATAGTTGTTTTGGTCAAGTTTGGATAATAGCCTAAGTGTAAATGGGTCATATACAAATGTTTCCATATTTGCGTTAAACGGATGGATTCTAATATCATCTACATATACTTGTTGAGATACTTCGCCGATGTAATAGCTGTTTGCATCAATACTAAACCCAATCAATGAATAGAGTTCATTGGCGATATTGAATTCTCCCTTATACAATTGCCAGCCATCTATCATGTTGCCTTCTGGTTTCAGAATTGATAAGATTTCTGTTTGTCCATTGTTTTCCTTCCTGAATAACTTTAACGAAATTAAATTCGATTCAGCTGGCAGTAAGGTATTGCAAACTTCAGCCTGTGGCCTTCCCCCAATAAGTGGGATCACACAGCGAGTGGCTTTTATCCAGGCGCTAATAACATATTTATTTGTGGAAGGGGAGAAATTCCTGATCAAGTTGCATGCTTCATAACGGTTAGGTTCACCTGTACAATTCAATACAGGCATTCGAAGGCTAAGTATGGTATCTTTGGTTGCGATAAGCGAATAACGGCCGGTATGACTTTCTTTATCACTCAACGAGTTTCGGATATTGAATTTCCAATGGGGTGGGAGAATGCACAAATCGCCTCCTTCCTGGCCGCTCCTGTTTTTATAGGCATAGTCTTCGAAGTTTTCAGATGCTATGTTTGTATGAAGAGTGTTTTGAGCAGTGGCAGTCAATAATGAAAATCCGTACCCATACAAATTTGAACTTGCAATGCCGAGTACATTTTTACTCTCTAGTACATTTCCAAAAGGATCAATGAGTGTCACAGAATCGGTTCTTGTCCATTGTTCCTTTATTGGTGAATTAAGCGTCCCGACCCCGTATCGGTTGATATCCCAGAAGGGTACAAAAGACTCATAATACCCCTGATTTTTTACAGTTACTGAATTGTAATTTCTGTTGCTAAAATAGAGATAAGCGGCAGACTGTTTCCAATTGTTAGCGGTTCCGGCGAGAAATGGATTTACCAGAGCTCCATTATTAATATTACAATCTGTGAATGCAACTCCTTGCTGTTTGGTATGGCATTCATTTAATTTGAAGCAGCTACTTCTACCTTTAAAAATATGCTCCAATCCTGTGACCGGATTTTTTGAGGTTTTTACAGTAAATGAATTGGTTTGGTTACAGGTTGAAGCAAGGTCTAATGTTAATCCCTGAAATTTAAATCTGCAACTTTCCTTGAAATTCCAACTAGAGTCTTTCAGGTAAATTTCACAATCTTGTTTATTACAATCATTCCCATGTAGCCTGATGGTAAGCCCATCTTCTTCTGGAAATACTGTAGCACTGCAGTTTAACCCCGGCTTGGATAGCGAATAAGTTTTAATATTGCAAGCGTTGTTGGATTGGTTAATGCTATCAAGTATAGCTTGTATCCAGTTTATTTTTTCGTTGTCGGGGGTACAACTACAAATTTGTGCGGGGTAGTGTATTTTCATGCCCTGATAAGTTTGCCATCTTTCTTTGTATTCAGTAGCATGTGCATCAATTACATTGGTAAATTGTAGCCGGGATTGATTGCCTTCTTGAACAATTGGGTTATTCTTTGTTACTACTTTTCCCGACCCCAACGCAGTCATATTCTTATTACCTGATCGAATCACTTTTACTTCATATGTACCAGCTGGGAATGGTTGACCCGATTCGTCAATGATTTTGACCTCTTCATTGGCAACCTGAAGTACCCATGCATTATTACTCCCTACCAGTAACCGATCGCCTGTTTTAAACTTACTGCGAGCATGTCTTGTACTGGCGATGCCTTCGCCATCAATGCTGATACTATTATCAACAAAGCCGGTATTTTCATATGCCGGACCCATATTTCCATATACCCAGTATGCTGGGATATGGGTCGTATAATAGTAATCCCCAAATTCATCAGAATGTTTAGTGATAAGGACTTCACCGGTATTGCCGTCATATAAAATATTTTCAATGGTTGTTAGGCTACCATTATTGAATTCCTGCACACTGTCTAATATCCCGCAACGCTGTACAGTTTTCGTGATCGTATGCGTTTTGAGTTCATGAAATGAAAAAGAGGGCCATGGTATAGGAACGGGAATGACAATGGGCACAGGACCAGCCTGAAAATAATCTACATTTAACTGGAGATCAAGTGCCCCTGCTGCATTTACTATATGTCTCCCATCTGCAATAACATCATAGTCTAAACCAATTATTTTATTTTCAATCCTTCCATCATGGGCGACAAGTGCTTCATTGTTTAATTCGTTAGATAGAAAAGGGTTTGTCTTATAAAAATATTTTGTGCTTTTAAATGGTTTACTTGTATCTGTTTCTGAAAATTGATGAATTGCTTTTGGTTTACCATGCATATTATTAACCTCAATGTAATAGCCCTGTGTTGCACTGTGCGTTATGATATCTACCAATGGATTTACAGGCTCGAGGTAAAATTGTTGTCTCGATTTTTCGGTATGTTTTTCTACGGTAGGAAAATCTTTGGCTGTATAATATTCATGAATTGAAAATCCAGGCCCGTTCTTTTTTAGTTTTTCACCCCTGTGGATATTGGATATTTTTATTTTGCTATAACCAACTTGTGCCGATGGGTAAAATGATTCGCCATACGGTTTCATGCAATTGAGCATATCTGCCGGGGCAAATATATTTGTAACAGAATATTTTTCCTGTTGAACTATGCTGTTCTCTTCATTGCCGATCATTGGTTCATACGCAGCTACTCCCGAACTAATTTTTAGATTGCCTTCAATCGTTGAATATTCATAGGTTTGGCCGTACGTAAAATTCAGGGAGGGTTGGGTAGCAGCTTGCATTTTGCCCCAATTGTCATCAATGGTGATTCTTTTAACACGTAGGCCGCCTCCCATTTTTTTATAGTCGTATGAATTTAGCCGTATAAACGAAGTATTGATATCAACCAGTGAACCTCTTTCTTCCAGGAAAAGCTTGTCATAAAATCCTATGAATAATGATAAAAAATCTGTAATTGCCTCTTGGCTCGAAAATTTTGAAGTAAGCCAGGATAAGAAAGCATCGGGTTCTGCTGAAGGGGGCATATTGCCAGCATACATAAGGGGAAGCATTGTCTTTGCTTTTTGCCATGCTATCCAGGTAGCCGGATGAATTCTTAAATGGTTATTGGATTGCAGGTAGCTAAGCTTAACATAAGCGAGTTCATATGTGCTTCCTGCTGCAATTCCATTCTCACTAAATATGCCATAGAGTAGGCCAGAATCAGCTACATTAATTCTTCCTATTGGAATGAATCCTTCTATTTTTTCAAACGGCTGATTTCCTGCCAAAAGTTTAATCCGGAAACTAAAATACATTTCCTCTATGCCCTTGAGATATTCATGAATAACAATTTGTTCATTTCCTTTAATTGGTTTTTTTAGGCGGAAAACGATATATTCATTTACATTGTTGATAATATCTGTAACATTCCCACTACTAATGGCAGCTATATTAAGGGTTTTGTATAGTGAAGTAGTCAATGCAGAACCATTGGATGGGTTGTTATGAAATCCCACAATTGGTAACATTTCCATGGCTCGTTTATCTTGAACAAAACCATAATCATCCGATTCATATTCTACATTCACTTTGCTGCCGGTAGGTAAGATAACAGATCGTAGATTCCATGTTTGAATCTCATTGTTGTTGACTGAACGCTGAAATGTATACGGGAAATCTCTTGAATTCAAATTGTTTTGATTGCTTTCTTTATAGCTGCCCCAACGGTCGTAACAACCAGAATTATATGTTTTGTTTTCTCCATAGTAACTAAAAATGTATGGACTTAATTTCCCTTTTTCTGAATTGTAATAATACATCAGTAATTTTCTGAGGGTAAGTTTTCCTTTGTTATTTTTGCTACCTGGCGCTCCTTTGCAAAGCTCATAGTCATATACAAATTCAATAGTTTTTAATGGCCTAGTTTGTAATCCATTCTTTAGTAATTCAGATTTGCTATACAATTTTATGAAACGGATTTTTCGCAAACTCCGGGCATTGGAGGCAATGCCACCGTTCTCATTTGTAACTTCCAGTGCATCATCCCTTGTTTCGGTGAAGAATCGGGCAACCATGTTTTTTGATTCAATACTGTGGATGCTCCAAATTTCTTTCTCACCATACACGTAATTTCCATTATCATCTTTGGTATCAGAGTAATTGCCTGGTGAAAAATTGGCACTATCTTTTGCATAAGGTGTTCGCCATTTAAAATCCTCGTATATTCTAGAATAATTGAAAAGAGTATAACTTCCAAAATCATCAACGCTGGGCCCATTATTTGATATGTCTACATAATCCGGTGAAACGATGCTGGTAAGTAAGTATGCATAAGCGTAAGGGGGCAATTCTGTGGAAGCGAAATGGTTATTCTGGCCTTTTAAATTTCCTATGCTATTATCGGTAGTGCTATATTTTACTAACTGTTGATTGCTTCCAATGCCGGATTCTGTACTGAAGGAAACTTCCTTATACCTGATGTTGTAAGCTGGTATTCCAAAATTATAGGCAACCCCGTCATTCCTAATTATAGTTATGTCGGAGATATGATCCTTGCTTCTATAGCCATTAATTCGGTTTTCCAGGGTATTTGAAACCTGATTTTCTATAAAATTGGAAATCTTCGTTTGTTGTGCTACAGCCTCAGCTTCTTTTGCTGTAAGTATTGAAAACGTATTTCGCACAGGCTCCCGTTTTATTTTGCGTAGTGATGAAGATCCTGCATTGGTTGCTTGCCCATTTTGATTGATGAGCGTGGTGTTTGAAATGGATTGTTGTTGCAGTGATGCTTTTACAGGCTGAAATCCACCCAGTTTATTCATCAACAAATCTTCATTCTGAAGAACACCCAGGTCTCCAATATCCCTGAAATAGATATGCAATGCTGTATCCGCATTATTTGGTTTTTGGAATGAAAATGTCTCAAGTAAATCATTGCTTACTTCCCACTTTGAAATGACATTTCCTGAGGCCCCGCCGGTAGCATCCAGGCCGATTCCGGCGATATTGCCGGCTTTAACCTGTGCACCCACGTTAAGGGAAAAACTACCATCTGCACAAACAGGATCATGAAAGGTACCCATATCTGTACGATATGGCCGGAATTGGCCTGTTAAACCCTGCCCACTTACTGTGAAAATATCAAATGAAGAAAATGCAATGGGTAAAACTGGCGCATTTTTTATATATGCCCCATCTTTTTCACGATTGAAATCGAGCAATGCCCGTTGTAAACTTCCTTGTTGCTGGTGCAAGTAAAAATACCCATAGGCCGGCAAGTTTTCGCTTTTATACAAGAGGGATTCTATTTGTTTAAATACTTCAATACTTGCACCGGGTGCCAGGCCTGAAATTTCTCCGCTTACGCCAATCCTGCTGGAGTATGCCGTAGATAACATTGGAAATTGTGTAGGTGGAATTGGAGTTGGTTTGGCAAAACTCAGGTTAAATGATTTTGCAAGTGAGAGATTTTCTAGTTGGTAACCCCCATTTGGCTTTGAAGCATTTAGCGACATTGAAAAATTCACTGCTTTTATGCCTTCAATTGAATTGTAGGCAGTGCCTATATTTCCTCCAAAAGTTGTTTTATGAGTTGTCTGAACATTTGAATAATCCAGTCCTGCACTACCAGTAAAATTGGGCGGGCCTGATGTGCTTACCTGCATACCAACATTTACAGACGGAGTAAATGAGTATGCATCGGCTGTTTGGTTTTTATTGGTCATGTTTACTTTGAGGCCAAGATTGGTTCCATAGCCAAGGCTTAAGCCACTGTAATTGTTAAACTCTATATTTGCATTAGCGCCAATGCTAAATCCAAATTGTGGGTCGAAACCAAAAAGTTCGAGCGATGCATTCAGGTTACCTCCAACATTTTCCCTGGACTTGATGTTAAGATCCTTTTTTACCATTTCACCATTGAAATCATCAGGTAACCCCCTCATATTACGAGTTATCTGGCCAATGTTGAGGTTCCACCCTAATCCAACATTACTGGCTTCGTCTTCCGGCTTTACATCAGAATTGTAACTTAAAGTAAGGGGATACCCTTCTATGTCAACCAATGGAATTGAATAGCCAAAGTTTCCAGTAAATGGGTCTACTAATTCGGTAATTTCATGTGGTGTGAATTTTTGTACTTCTGGTAAAGTTGGCCCTATAAATGTCTTTGTACCCTTTTGAATTGAAACTCTTGTTCCCTTTTTTGTTGGAATGCCTGGTACATTTAATTGTTGTTCCTGAATCATTGGAATACTATGGATAGCCGTAACTGGTTCGTTATCCTGTAGATAAAAAATAGAAGGTAGGTAATATAAGATAACACAAACGAATGGCAGATAAGACAGAATTTTAAATCTCATATTTTGATTTTAAGGCATTTACATATTCTAATGGCATAATGGAGATAATCAGCCATTGTTTGCTAAAAAAAGAAAAGGCGCTTTCGGAAGTTAGTAGTGTTTTGGGATACCTAAGATTAAAAAAAGGAAGTATGTTTTCAATGAGTATATATTAAAAGTATAAGTTTCAATTTTAATATCAAATAAACAGACAAACTATTTTGCGTAAAAAATAGGGGATTTTGGTGCCACAGATTTATTGAACATTATCTTAAATTACTAAACTGATAATACAAATGTTTCTTGTAAATGATTTTTTGACAAAACAATTATTAATTGACTACTTATTATTGAAAATGCATAATTTTTGAAATAATATCTTAACTTTTTTTCTTATTTGTTTTTTCAGCTACACAATACAATTATTTATTCTGCGTTTTAGGGTAGTATCCAAATCCTAATCTGAAAAAACAAAATGTGAAAAAGCTAACTACCCTGAAAAAACATGGGAAAAAATGGTTGATCGCAGGTATATCCCTGGTCACTTCTTTTTCCACCCAAGCTCAAAACTCTGGTAACCAGGGGCTCGATGAATCGATGCGGGCAACTTTGTATTACCTCAATGATGATGGCTCAACAAGGGTTGCAGATGGCAATCTTACCAACTACGATGATATCTTCACCGATGGCATTGGAGACGATGCTATCAAAATGAATAATTTCGGTGAAAATTTTGGCATCCTTCGTGAAGGTACCCGTTTGGCCATTGAGCAACGTAAGAAAATCAATGTAAAAGACACTACTTTCTTTTGTATGTGGGGCATGCAGGCCCGCAATTACCGATTGATAATTGCGAATAAAAATCTCGAGCATCCCGGACTATTAGGCTCACTTGTAGATTCGTACCTCAATACCAGCCGTTCGCTAGAACTGAATGCAGATAATGTTATAGACTTTTCAGTGAGTAGCGATCCTGCTTCATATGCAATAGACCGTTTTAAGGTAATTTTCATCAATCCAACGCTGTTGCCTGCTCCCATGTCTTTCAGTGCTTTTGAAGCAGTAACACAAGGGCAGGGGGTGCATTTGCAGTGGACGGTAGAAAGCGAACATGATATTGCCAATTACCAGGTAGAACATGCAAACGATGGTATCAATTTCAATTCTATTCAAACAGTAACGGCTATTAGTAGTGGGGGCAGCCGTTCATATAATGCCGATGATTTGGCAAGCAGGAGAGGCGATAATTATTACAGAATCAAATCTACCAGCCGTACGGGCGATGTACAGTATACTGCAATAAAGAAAATTGTAATCGGTACACCCGCTACAGAAATGCTGATCTATCCTAACCCGGTAGTAGATAAGCGTTTGAATATTCTTTTCCCTGTTCAAATGGGAGGTAAATACAGCTTTGTATTATATGCATCCAATGGTGTAGTACAACCCTTAGGCAGCTTACAAGTGCCTGCCGGACAAAACATTCAAACGCTTCTTCTTCCAAGAGGTACCGCCACAGGTATCTACAGGTTAAGGATCATTTCACCCGATAATAAAGTGATTATTAAAACAATCAATGTTTTATAAATAGGTACTAACCCGTTTTTAATCCCTACTCATGATGGCATTTTTCTAAATGCCATTTTTTTATTTATATATATAAGCTAATACGCCAAATTCAGTATTCAACAAAATAGCTGGCTGAAAGCTTGGAATTACGGATTTTTATTCTCTATATTTGCAGTAACTAACCTGTTTATTCCTCCTCCTCTGAATTTCCGTACGCCTTTAATCTCCTTGTTCCGTTGAACCCCGTACTGTATCCATCTTCATGATTTCAAAACCTTTCTGTCCATCTCTTAGCTAAGCCACTGCTTTGCTTCACCCTAACGAACCGCAAACAGTTGATTTTCATTTGCTTTTTCCATTTGCAGGAAAATGTGAATATGCTTACTGCCTTTCCGACCAGTTTGTAATCAGGTATACCGGTAAAACGGTTATTTAAATGATAAGGGTATGAAAACACTTTTACAATCCCAGTTCAGGAGTTTTACTTCTTTGAAGAAGTCTGTAATCTGGATGATGCTAATGATATGTTTGCAGCAATCTGCTCTTGCCGACATCATCGTAACACCCGCTCCTTCGGGTACAGGTATTTCTGCAGACAGGGCTTCAAACGCCTCTGTCCCTGCCTACACTTTACTGGGTAATATTGTACTCACCGAAACATTGGTGGGAGATTTCTCCCAAACTGGCGGTAGTGCTCAAACGCTTATCCTAACAGCGCCAACCGGTTGGGTATTCAATACCGCTTCCGGTTCAGCAGCAATTTCTTCTGGAACAGATATTTCCAGTGTATCCCTTTCCGTTAGTGCAAGTGAAATAACCATTTCTGTAGACGTTACAGCAGTTGCTTCACTGGATGAAATAACCCTAAGCGGAATTGAAGTGCAGGCCACGAATGGCGCCAGTTTGCCATCGGCGGGAAACATGTATGTATCTACAGCTAATCCGGGAACTGCAACGATTGCAGGCATTGTGAGTACTACCAATACTGATGGTAGTGGCGGTACAGGATTCGGGGCACTATCTCAGATGGCTGGCGATGCAACCACCCTGGTTTTTAATACAGATCCCTCGGGAGCTGTTCTGAATACAATTTTTGTTCAGCAACCTGTAGTTGTTACACAAGACCAATTTGGGAATCCTTCTTCGGCAGGTTTGGGAGCAAACAAAAATGTAGTAGTTAGTATTTCTGCCGGAACCGGATCCCTCAATGGTACTACCACACTTGATATTGGTACAGCTGCTGGCAACGGCATTGTAAGCTTTACCAATTTGTTCATTGATGCAGCTGGGGTAAAAAAACTTATGGCGAACGCAACAGGTCTTACGTTTAGCGTAACCAATGATTTTACTGTAGCCCAGGGAAGCTCTACTACTGCCATTACAACGGATGTAAACCCTTCCTGCTTTGGATCAAATATTACACTAACGGCCACGGTTATACCTGCAGCTGCTACCGGTACAGTTGAGTTTTTTGATGGAGCTACTTCATTGGGTACCGCAAGTGTAACAGCCGGATCAGCAACATTGGTTGTTGGTACGTTAACAGTAGGGAATCATTCTCTCACGGCTGTTTACGCTGGTGATACAGATTACCTGGGTAGCAGTTCTGTACCCTGGAGCCAGGACATCAATCCTGCAGCACCTGTAACACCAGGTTCAATCGCTGGATCTGTTAATGTTTGCCCGGGTGTTATCAATCTCATTTATTC
>JBPOHG010000312.1:0-7323 GCA_052035835.1 Bacteroidota bacterium
ACTGTCGGATCCTTTGGGAGCAAAATATTTTGATTTAAAGTCAACCTCCCCACCGGGGGCCACTGTTTCATAAATCATTTCATGGTCCTCTTCGAGCAACACACCTGTTTTACTGTAAAAAGACAGTTTCACATCGATATCCTTGTACGAAATCATTTTAGCATTGCTCCTGATAGACCCTTTAATAACGGTTTGTCCGAGCAGGTTTTTTTTATCCTTGCCAGAAACCGATAAAAACCGTACCGGGTCTTCCTTTTCTACTTCTTCGATTGTTCGCTTCCCTTTTTCGTAGGTATCAACAGAAGCAGTTTTTGAATCCTTGCCCGAACACCCGGCCAATGAAAGGGCTATGACAGTTATAGCCAGTGGAATTAATTTCATATTGGTTGTTTTGATCAAAATGGCTGTTTTAAAAAACAGTACCCAAAAATACGGGTAGCTACACGATTTTATTTTAGATTTGTTTGTTAATCTAATTCAAATGTTGTCGTATTAAACGGGCAAGGGAATCAGAAAAAAGGATATATGGTTAAAAATCTAAGCGCCACCCATTCGCTGGTAAGCAACTGGGTTGCCGAACTCAGGGATGTTGACATTCAGAAGGACCGCATGCGTTTCAGGAGAAATCTTGAAAGAATAGCAGAAGTGATTGGCTATGAAATCAGCAAACAACTGGAAACCGTAGACAAAGAGATCACCACCCCCATGGGATTGGCCACCTGTAAGGTATTAAAGGAGCAACCCGTGCTGGCTACGATTTTGAGGGCAGGATTGGCCATGCACAATGGTTTGCTGAATTATTTTGACAAAGCCGACAATGCTTTCCTGAGTGCATACCGTAAGCACCATCCCGATGGTAGTTTTGAAATCAGCCTTGAATATATGAGTTGCCCCGACATGGAAAACCGCGTTGTGATCATCAGCGACCCCATGCTTGCAACCGGATCTTCACTGGTTAAATCGATTCAGCATCTGCGAGACGAAGGCAATGCAAAAGAAATCCATATTGTTTGTGCCATCGCATGCACGGTGGGTATTGAATATGTGCTGAGGGCTGAACCCAAAGCAACCATCTGGTGTGGCGATATTGATGACGAGTTAACTGCAAAAGGTTACATTGTACCTGGACTGGGTGATGCAGGCGACCTTGCATATGGTGCCAAACAACAGAATTAAACCTCTGCTTTCACATTTATTTTAAAAACACATATATCGAGTTGCTGCACATTTGTTTATGAATTATTGTAATCATTTTCAACAAGTTGAAATTTGTTAAAGGCAGGGTTCAAACTTTAGCATTCGGTAAGCAGCTTTTTAAGGTATTTCCTTATCTTTACGTATAAGAATAGTCTGATGATGAGAAAATACCTTCTTACTGTTGTGGTTTTTTTCAGTGCCGTTACCCTTTACGCACAGGATCCGCACTTTTCACAGTTTTTTGCTTCCCCGCTTACACTTAACCCGGCTTTTACGGGCAAATTTGATGGTATCTGGCGCCTGGCAGCAAATCATCGTGACCAATGGCCTTCTATTCCAAAGGCTTATGTAACTACCAGTGCTTCGGTAGATTTTGCCATTATGAAGAAGAAAGTTCCCGAAGGTGATGTGTTTGGTGTAGGTATTTCGGGGGTATCGGATGCCAGCGCAAACAATGCACTTAAATTGAATTACGGATCTGTTTCACTATCTTATCACAAAGCGCTTGATGACAATGGATACAACACCATTGGTGCAGGTTTCCAGGGTACTTACTCAAGCATGTCGCTCGATATTACAAAACTTACTTTTGAAGATGAACTGCAGCAAAATGGTTTTGCCCAGGGTACATCCAGTGAATACATCGGCGCCAATCCGCTTACTGGCAGGAACCGGAATTATTTTGAAGTGAATGCCGGTTTGTTATATTCAGGATCAAGCAATGGTGAAAACAATTATTATATCGGGGCTTCTATGTATCATATCAACCGCCCGAAAGTTTCATTCAAAGACAAGAGCTGGTACTTAACAGGGCGTTTAACCATACACGGTGGTGGTTCATTTCCCATTTCTGATGTAGTAGGCGTAAACGTTTCTGCCATCCACCAAACTCAAAACAAAGCCAGTGAAACCCTGTTTGGCGCTGCTTTATCGCTGAATGCAAATGGCGATAATTCAAACCCTACCAATGTGTATGTTGGTTCATGGATGCGACTCAACGACGCCATGATCCCTTATATTGGCTTAGAAGTAGGCGGATTGAGGATTGGCGCCAGTTATGACATAAACATCAGTGACCTTAAAGCGGCTACGGGTAGCCGTGGTGGTTCTGAAATTTCTATCATTTACATCAAACGCCCACCAGAAAGCAAAGGAATTCCCTGCCCCAGGTTTTAATTTATTGCAACATATTAAGAAGGCCGGTTTACTTAACCGGCCTTCCGCTTACATAGGGGTTTCCCCTGATGTAAAAACGGTATGGGAGAAGCCCGTCGGCGCCTGCACTTTCTACCCCAATTCTTTTACTCGTGCCAATGGCATCCTCATGTATAACTTCGGATCGGTCTTCATAGATAGTCAGTAGGTCATCCAGCAAATGAAGCCCCGAATGTGCTTTAAATATCCCCAAAGCCTTCCCTACATTTCCCGGGCCCCGGGTGAGTGTAGGGTCGCCCGGGTCTTTCTTTCCGGTACGTTTCAGCATGGTTGTAATCCCTTCCATCGGCTCAATAGCCCTGATCAAAACGGCATCGGGCACATCCTTTTTATTGGTAACAACATTGAGCATCTGGTGCATACCATAACAGATATAGATATACGCAGTTCCGGGAGCCGCATACATATGTTCATTCCTGGGAGTCCGCCTTCCGCCAAATGAATGTGACGCCTTGTCGGTAAGCCCTACATAGGCTTCTGTTTCAACAATTCTACCCGATGTACGTTGTTTACCCACGTTGGAAACTACCATTTTCCCCAATAATTCACGGGCAATCTGAACCACATCCTTCCTGTCATAAAAACCTATACTGAGTTTCCGCATACCTGTAATTTAAAAATGTAATACGCTACTAAAAATAGTACATGAGAACCGGAAAGCAATAAGACTTACCCTAACTGCCATAACAGAATGTTTTATATCTTTAAACCCTGCTATCCCCGGCTATTGATAGCGAACTATTGTATGCTCAAGGAAATCATCATATCTATCCAGTCATACCTGGAAGCACACCGGTTTATTGTAAAACACCGGTTGTGGAAATGGATATTCATTCCCGGGCTCTTCTATTGTATACTATTTATTACAGGTATTTATTTTTTCTGGACATCGAGTAATATCGCCATTGAGTGGGTACTTTTGAAAACCGGAGTGAAGAGTTGGCTCGACCGGATGCACGAAAGCTGGCTAAATTTCATTTTTATTGTAGGGCAAATCATACTCCGGTTGATATTGCTGCAATTTTATTTTTCTTTGTTCAAGTTCCTTTTCCTCATCATCGGTTCACCGGTATTTGCCTATTTAAGTGAGAAAACCGACAGCATTATTGAAAACAAGGAATTCCCTTTTAGTTTTACCCAACTGATGAAAGACATTGTGCGGGCTATTCGCATTGCATTGCGGAACCTGCTCTGGCAATCGGTTTACCTCGTGAGTATACTGATTCTTTCATTTATTCCTGTTGCGGGTTGGGTGACCCCATTGCTTGCATTTTTTGTTGAATGTTATTACCTAGGTTTCTCGATGCTCGATTACAGCAGTGAACGCAATAAACTTAGCGTAGCCGAAAGTATCGACCTGATCGGGCACCACAAAGGGCTGGCCATTGGAAACGGAATGGTTTTTTACCTGATGCATGCCATCCCGGTACTTGGTTGGCTGTTTGCCCCAAGTTATGCAGTGATAGCCGCCACCCTTAGTCTTCACAAGGCCAAAAAAAGCCATGTAATCATACAGTAACATGACAACGGTTTACCTGGTTCCATCCTTTCTTTCTGAAGAAGCCACAAGTTCTATTCCTGGCTATGTTATGGAAGCTGTAAAGCAATGCCAGGTAATATTTGCAGAGAATGAACGAACAGCCAGGCGTTTCCTGAAATCAATGGATAAAAGTATAGTTATTGATTCGTACGAGTGGCATACCATTCACAAAGCTGAAGCCGAACAGGTATCTGCATTTAAAAAATCTATCGGGGCAGGAAAAAACATTGCCATCATAAGCGAAGCGGGTTGCCCGGCAATAGCCGATCCCGGGCAGGTACTCGTATCCGTTGCCCAGCAAATGGGATGCAGGGTTGCACCATTGGTAGGCCCCAGTTCTATATTACTTGCTTTAATGGCGAGCGGCATGAACGGGCAGCAATTTGAATTTGTTGGTTACCTCCCGATCGATCAGCACGAAAGGACTAAAAAAATAAAAGAATTAGAGGCCGCTTCGGCCAGGCAGAACAGCACTAAAATATTTATTGAAACGCCCTACCGGAACAACCAGCTTCTTGAGAACCTGCTCAACGCTTGTAACAACAATACAAAAATATGTATCGGAGTAAATATAACAGGCAAGGATGAACGCATTACTACCCTGCCTGTTTCGGGCTGGAGAAATAAAAAACCGGAGCTGCATAAGCTACCGGTCATCTTTTTATTGTATGCAGGAATTTGATCAATGTTCAATTTCCTTCATCTGCCTGATCTCATCTACAATATATACGCTGTAGCCCCTCCATGGTATTGATTTCTTGTATTCCCGGTAATGAAGGTCGAAATACTTCCCGCTATTGTTCATTAGAACGTTGGCGATGCTATCGTTGGTTACCGAAAATTCAAATTCATATGACTGGATAGTACCTGGCGATTTAGAACGAAACCCAGACTGTATGAGTTTTCCCTCGTACGTTTTAAAAAGGTTCCCCTTTTTTACTACATAATTAAGTTCACCGGATTTTACTCCTTCCCCAAAAACATAGAAATAATTCCACCAGATGATAAAAGATATTACCAGCAATGAAATCAATAAAAAAATACGGAGGAATTTTTTAAACCCACTTTTTTTAGGCGGAGTTACCGGTATAGAGGTTGTTAATTCAGTCATACAAGGGATTTAAGTGCAAAGTACATAAATTTTATAAGCCATATTCGCTCACCAGCCATACCAATGCCGTCATCATCGCTGCTCCAAAATGTAATTCTCGCCTGCTTACTGTTTCAAATGTGTCGGATGCGGCATGGTGAATATCAAAATAACGTTGCGAATCGGGGCGCAATCCGCACAAAGCAGTTCCAATTTTTTTCAACGGATTAATGTCTGATCCCCCGCCGCCGGCACCCAGTTCATGCAAGCCATATTCCTTAAACAATTTTGCCCAGCGCATTATTTTTTCGGTACGTTCGGCACTCATATCAAAACTAAAACCACGAGGGCTGAATCCCCCTGCATCGCTTTCGATGGCAAACAGATGAGATTCATTTTTGTTTATCGCCTGTTCAAGGTAGGCCTGTCCGCCACGGCCGCCATTTTCTTCATTCATAAACATCACTGCCCTGATGGTTCTTTTGGGGCGGATGCCCAATGCCTTCAGGCACCTGATCACTTCAATGGATTGAACACAACCTGCGCCATCGTCCTGCGCCCCTTCACCGATATCCCAGCTATCGAGATGGCCCCCAACAGTAACAATTTCGTTTGAAATTTCTGTACCTCTCATTTCTCCAATGACGTTATATGAAAGCACATCAGGAAGCATTGTACAGGATGTTTTGAGTAAGGCCACAGGCTTTTTTCCTAATGCGATTTGTTTACTCAGCCAAATGGCATCGTTTGTACTGATTGCCACAGCTGGTATTTTTGGAAAAGAATCATTGTACTGTGTAGCACCCGTATGCGGATAATCGTCGGGGTTACTTGCCAATGAACGGACCATCACTGCTACTGCACCGTATTTTGCAGCTTGTGCAGGGCCAATCCTCCGCCCGGTACCACTTTCTCCATATGCCCTGAATGTATTGACATGGGCAGGGTTCATGGCAATATTGAAAAAAACAATTTTTCCTTTGATCTTTTCAGTTCCCAATTGATGTAAGGCTTCCATCGATTGCACTTCCACAATGGGTGCTTCTACCCCTCCTTTAGCTGTTCCTATCGAATTACCCAAGGCACATAATTTCAATGAATAAGCTGCCATGCCCTGAATATTTATCGAGCCCGTTTCCTTTTCGCCCCTTACCCAATGTGGAACCATGCAGGGTTGGAGGTAAACGGTATCGGCACCGGCCTCTTTCAGCATTTGTTCGGTAGCTTTTACAGACAAGGCTGCTGCTGAGGAACCACTGAGCCTGTGCCCAATTTCTTTGCAGAGCAATCGCAGGTTTTCATATGCCGTGCTATTGTTCATTGTTTCCGAAAGCATCTTACGTATTTGTATAGAATCGCTTTGCTGTGCTTTCGATAGGGCGGGCAGACCCACAAAAACGAGTAAATAAGCTGTTATTCGTTTCATATCTCATCAATTACCGGCAAACATACTTAATTGCCGTTTAGGATATTTATAGAAATTCAATGTTTATATAATTGGTAAATTGCACAACCCTCGGGGTTTTTAAAAGAACTAGTATGAACATTGCGATTGTTTGTTATCCTACTTTTGGCGGAAGTGGTGTACTGGCCACAGAACTTGGTAAAGCATTGGCCGAAAACGGGCACAATATCCATTTTATCACTTACCAGCAACCGGTAAGGCTCAGTGGTTTTCATGCCAATATTTTTTATCACGAAGTGAGGGTGCCAACTTATCCCTTGTTTGATTTTCCGCCGTATGAAACCGCATTGGCAAGTGCCATGGTTGATGTGGTGAATAACAACGACATCGATCTATTGCATGTACATTATGCAATACCACATGCTGCTGCTGCATATATGGCCAAACAAATCCTGGCAAAACAGGGAAAGAAAGTTCCCGTAATCACTACCCTGCACGGAACAGATATTACGCTGGTGGGCCGCGACAAAACATACAGCCCTGTTGTTACTTTTTCAATGGAAGAGAGTGATGTGCTCACTGCGGTTTCAAACAATTTAAAAGATGAAACCTACCGCAATTTTTCTATTCAGAAACCAATTGAAGTCATTTACAATTTTGTGGATGTAAAAAGATTCAATAAAAAACCGGTAGACGCTTTTAAAAAACTAATAGCACCCCACCATGAAAAGATCATTGTACATGCATCCAATTTCAGAAAGGTAAAAAGGGTGATGGATGTAATTGAAACATTCCGTTTGGTAAATAAAAAAATACCTTCTAAACTTTTATTGATCGGGGATGGCCCCGAAAGGCCGGAAATAGAAGCGTTTACCC
>JBPOHG010000136.1:0-6081 GCA_052035835.1 Bacteroidota bacterium
GAGCAGGTCCATGACTGTGGCGGCACCCGGGCTTCCCATGCCAAAATTGATGATGGTAATATTATTGGCGGTAGCACATTGCATTGATCTGTCTGCACCCACTACTTCCACATTGTTCCATTGTGCGAACATTTTTACATAGTTCGAAAAATTGGTGAGCAGGATGTATTCACCAAAATTAGACAGCTTTTCACCGGTATACCGGGGCAGCCAGTTTTCTACTATATCTTCTTTTGTCTTCATATGCTAAAATAGTTAATCTGATAAAAGTACAAAATAAAAACTGCCCTTACAACTGTACACAGTTCAGTTTGCCTGAATAAATATTAAGGGCCGGGGTATTTTATTTAGTGATAATTAAACCTACATTTATTACCTAAAACTATTTTAATATGAAAAAATTAATGCTGATTTGTTTTGTGGCAGGATTAGCGATGAGTTCCTGTAAGAAAGCAACTGTTGAGGAAGAAGCGCAGGTAAACCAGGACCTGCAGTCGAGAGAGGTCATTGATGCTTTTATTAAACAGAAACTAAAAGAACACCGCAAGTTTGAATGGCAGATGGCCGCTGATCAGATGGTATGGAGTGCTGTTCAACAATCAGATGAGATCATGGCAATAGGTTACAAACCTGCTGGTGCCGGAAATATTGATGACCGCATGCATCTCATAGACATCCACAGCAACGAATGGAAAGCAGCCCGTGAAGCAGTTTTACAAATGATTCTTGAAACAGAGCAGGTTGCCGGCAAATCGATAACGGCAGCTGATATTGTTCAGTGGGAAGAAGCCGTACTACCGGTAATCAATGTACGCATTAAGCAATTGGCCACGATACAAAAATTAAGGGCGAGTAAGCTGGTACGTTATGCAGAGCCGATGGGCTATGAGCCTGGTGATGTGGTAGCAATGGTTAAGAAAGAACCTGGTGCCGATCAGGCAATTGCAAGTAGCAGTGGATGTGGCAGCAATACTGCCCAAACCGATCTTGTGGCAAATTCAGATTATGTTTCTATAGCACCTGCTACCAAACAGTCGTGGAATTATACCTACCATAAAATTCCTACGGCATGGGCAAGGTCAACAGGAGCAGGTACAAAAGTTTTCATTATTGATACTGGCTGCGAATACGACCAGGAGAACCTCGGCACTGCATTCAACCAGGGGTCATCGGCTGGCCGTACCGTTGAAAAAATAGTTACGCTTCCACGTTCAACTTTCCTGGGGATCCCAACCGGGCCGGTAGAAACACCCGATGATGGTTGTGGGCATGGCACATCCATGGCAGGCGCTTGTGCTGCTCCCAGGGGAACCGATGGCAATGCATGTGGGGTTGCTTACAATTGTAACCTCGTTACCTGCAGGGCGGCTGAAGATGTGTTTCTGGAATCGAGCAGGGAAGCAAAAGGCGTAGCAGATGCATTTACCAATGCAGGCAACAGGGCCGATGTTAAAATCATCAGTATGAGTATGGGTCGTATTACCAGCAGTTCACAGGTAAGTGATGCCATTAAGTATGCATATGGAAAAGGGAAACTGATTTTTTGTGCGGCAGGTACTTCATTTAGCTGGACAAGCGGCTGGTATGGGGTAATTTTCCCAGCTACAATGACGCAGGTAAATGCTGTTACCGGTGTGCGTGACAATAGCTATTCAACCACCTGTGATGATTGCCATGATGGTAGTGAAACCGATTTTACCATAGTAATGGAAAAAGCTTCCAACAAACGTAAACCACTGTCGCTTGCCATGAGTGGTGATATTCCTTCAACAGTGGGCGGTTCATCTGTTGCTACGGCAACTGCGGCAGGTATTGCAGCATTGGTGTGGAGCAGGTTCCCAACATACACCCGCGACCAGGTGTTGAACAAGTTGGTTCAAACGAGTGCTAACTATCCAACCAGAAGCAGCTCATTGGGATGGGGCAACCTCAATGCAGATGCAGCCACCAACTAACTATAGGAAATAAAAATCTGCTGGTTAACAGATCGCCGGTATTGCGCATTTTTGCAACAGATGCATATTGTATCTTGCAATTATTCAATACCGGTTTTTTATGGTGAAAGTTGTATATCCCGATCAGAAACCAAGGATGAAAACTGCAGATGGGCAGGAATTTATTTTTTGTTTGATGCGCAGGCGTTGGGTGGTACTTACCCCGGAAGAGTGGGTGAGGCAGAATTTTTTACTGTATCTCACGGAAGTATTGCATTACCCTGCGTCCTTAATCGCAGTTGAACGTCAAATTGAAATAACCGGCATGAAAAAGAGATTTGATATTGTTGTGTTTGATACCGATGCAAAGCCTTTTATGATTGTTGAGTGCAAGGAAATGAACGTGCCGTTGGCAGAACAGGTATTTGAGCAGGCCATTCGTTACAATGCTGTAATAGGCGCAAAGTTGTTGGTTATTACCAATGGGAGCTATACCAGGGCTTTTGAACAACGCAATGGGCATCTGCATGAACTCAACCAGTTGTCGCCTATATGAAAAATCCCCGGTAAAACCGGGGATTTGCTTTTTAAAAATACACTGATGATTATGGGAAGATACCAAGTTCAGCATAGCTGGTAGCCACTTTGTTAATAGCACTAACGTATGCGGCTGTACGCATATCCGGGATACTAGGGTTTTCCCTCCAGATGTCCATAATCTCCCTGGTAGCGCTGATCATGGTTTCTTCAAGTCCGCTGTGAACAAGGTCCTGCTCATCGGGCCCGTGCATGATAAATTTGCGCTCTGTTTCGTTCACTGTTTTTCCAGTTAAACCTTCAATCTGGTTGAGGATATGTGTGTTTAAATTTTCAGTAAAACGTTTTTCCATACGGCCATAACGTACGTGGCTGAGGTTTTTCAACCATTCGAAATAACTAACTGTAACACCACCTGCATTCAGGTACATATCGGGAACACAAAGGATACCTTTTTGTGCAAAAACATCATCTGCTTCAGGTGTGCATGGGCCATTGGCGGCTTCACCGATGATTTTTGCTTTTACCCTAGGTGCATTTTCGCCATTGATCACATTTTCGAGAGCAGCAGGAATGAGGATATCGCATTCCAGTTCAAGCGCATCGCTGTTTTTTGCCAGGTTGGTAGCGCCTGGGAAATGGAGGATGGATCCGGTTTTCTTTCTGTGCTGGAATACTTCATCTTCATTCAATCCGTTGGCATTGAAAATAGCACCTTCATATTCTGCCAGGGCAATTACCTTGGCACCACCTTCACGGAAGAATTTAGCAGAATGGTAGCCCACGTTGCCCAATCCCTGCACTACTACCGTTTTATCTTTAAGGCCGGTGGAAAGGCCAAGTTTTTGCATAACATCGGGCATGTTACAAACCTCACGGATGCCAAAATAAACACCCAGGCCGGTCGCTTCTGTACGTCCACGTACGCCACCCTGTGTAACTGGTTTGCCGGTGACACAACCTGCAGCATCAATTTCACCTGGTTTCAATGAAGCATAGGTATCAACGATCCATGCCATTTCCCTTGGGCCTGTGCCATAATCGGGAGCTGGTACATCAATGCCGGGCCCGATGAAGTTTTTCTTAACCAGTTCTGCTGTATAACGACGGGTAATTTTTTCGAGTTCGTAGGCAGAATAGTTCCTGGGGTTGATTTTAATCCCGCCCTTACCACCGCCAAACGGTACATTTACAATGGCGCATTTATAAGTCATGAGTGATGCAAGGGCCATTACTTCATCCTGGTTTACTTCATCGCTGAAGCGGATACCACCTTTACAAGGCGATTTGTGCTGACTGTGCTGAACGCGGTATGCTTCAATTACTTCAATGTTTCCGTTATCGAGTTTTACAGGGAAACGCATTTGATACACGCTGTTGCAGGCTTTGATTTGTTCGAGGATACCCAAATCCCATTTAGTGAACTTCGCTGCCTTGTCGAAACTTTTCTCAACACTCTGAAAAAAGCTATAATGCTGATTAGATGACATACTGTAGGTTTTTTATTTCTCAAATGTTATTGCAAAAAAATCAATCTTCTTTTTCTATACGGCTCATTTTACGGTCTACCATAAATACATACAGGAACAATCCTACTAAAATGGTAAGGCATACAGCTACCACAACATAAATCTTTCCATTGCTGCGCATGAGGTCGGCCATTTCGGGCTTTTCCTGGGCAAAACATGCAGGATAAGCCAACAATGCTGCTGCGAGCAGCCAAAAACGTGTTGCCAATTTAGCCATGTAATAATTTTTTTTCCCTGTACAATGTAAGCCTGATTTTTAAAGTAGCGATCCAAACGCCGAGCAATGTCCAACCTATTACAGCTGGATAAAACACAAGCCGCATGGTACCATCCATATCATTGCGGTTTAGCGCCGGGTTGCCACTATCGCTGCCAGGTGCTCCGGGGTGTAAACTTCCCACCAATCTCGGAATTATCCAAATACTTGGGAAAAGCATCGCAAAAGCGAAAATATTATAAACTGCGCTAACCCGGGCCCGTTTGTCCATATCTGTGAATGAACCCCTCAATACAAAATAGGCACCATAAATTAAGAGTGCGATGGCAGCGCCTATCAGTTTGGGTTCTTTCAATACGCTTCCGAAGGACTGGCCCTGGTCGGTAACCCAGGTAACAGAAACCCAGATCATTCCCGTGAGGTACCCCAGTATTCCAAACAAACTGCCCACAGAGGCGAATGAGGAAGCCACAATATCATTGCGGTAATTGAAACCCCGGAGGTATTTGATACTATACACAAAACTCACCCCAAACAGGATCATCATACCAAACCACATACAAACATGGAAGTACAGGTTACGAATGGTTTCATTGAGAATGAAAAGACGGGGTACATCAAGCAGGAATCCGGCAATGATGGTATATACCAGTAAAATAAAAGATAATATTTTCCACCAGCTTTTTTGCACTTGAGCAGGCTATCTATTTTAGTGGCGCAAAGTTATGGGAAACTGCCTCACTCCGTCCAAATTAAATTGGGTTTATTACGGCTGTTATTAATCTTTCCACAGATACGGGAACAGGATTACAGCGAGTACGATCACGATCAGGTCCATTCCTATGGTTAAACCGGCCAGTTGCCATAATGCCCCTTCCCTGAATACTTCTCCAAAAGCTGCCTTACTCAGGCGCATCAGTAGCAGGAGTTGCGGCAATATCACCGGGAACCCCAGGATGGCTATCAATGCTGCATTTTGTTGCGCCCGGGCTGCAATTGCACTCATGAGGGTGAATACCATGCTGATGCCTGTTCCGCCTAAAATAACCACACCGGTAAACCGCCAGCCGTTAGCAACCGGGTTATCGAGAAAGAGATAAAATAGCCCAAGGCTAACCAGGCTCATCATCAACATCAGCAATACATTAAACATCAATTTACCGATGATGAATTCGGCAGGGGAGGAAATAGAATAAAAATACAGCATACGGCCCCTGCTTTCCTGTAAAAAACTCTTGGCAACTGTATTCACGCACACGAACAATTGAATTACCCAAAAAAGGCTGTTCCATACATTGGCATCTGGCATATCAGGCAGGGTGAGGTGCAACACGAAGATGGTAGCTGCTACATATAATAATATACCATAGAATGTATGCTTCTGCCTCAGTTCAAGCAGCAAATCTTTTTTAAACAGTGCCAGTACACGGCGGTTCATGGCTGCAAAATAATAAGAATCGGGCTACCGGGATGAGATAATTAGTGATCCCCCGTTCGGGGGATTTTGTGGATTGTGAAGAAGATTTAGCCTGTGAATGGTGCTTGCGTCAAAATATTAGGGTACATTCAAAGCTATTTTTAAATTAAAACAACATTCTACTATGAAGAAACTTCTATGCTACTGCCTGATGGTTTCGGCAGTGATGAGTGCGCAGGCACAGGATAAAAGCGCCTGGACTGCAGTGAGCGAGGCTTCCTTAAACAAGAACATTTTTGCCAACAGGTACAAACCCTCTGCCTACCAGTTGTTTAAACTCGATGAAACGGGTTTTGGCAATGCATTGTATGCCCGTTCGGCCAGTACTTATTTTACGGTTACCATCCCCAATGCTGCGGGTATGCCCGAACGTTATAAAGTGGTTTC
>JBPOHG010000195.1:0-2083 GCA_052035835.1 Bacteroidota bacterium
TTGGGTAGTAAGGGTCTGCACCCGAAACTCGTAACCCGAATCCCGAATCCCCGCTTATCTTTGCGACACTTTCTTAAAAAAATGGCCCTTCTCGATTTCTTCAATAACCGGAAAAAAAACAGTGAAATGGCGGAGATGTCCTTCATCGACCACCTGGAAGAGTTGCGCTGGCATGTGATTCGATCGGTGATAGCCGTACTGGTAGGAGCTGTTGTCATTTTCATTTACTCCGATTTTGTGGTGAATGATATCCTGTTTGCTCCCACCCGGTCAGATTTCATTTCTGACCGATGGCTTTGCCGCTTTGGTCATTCCATTGGCATTGGTGATACGCTTTGTTTTCAGCAGGTAGATGCCAAATTTTTGGAAACCACCATGACGGGCCAGTTCATTGCATCCTTTACCCTGGCCTTTATGGGCGGATTCATCATAGCGTTCCCCTATATTTTCTGGGAGTTCTGGAAGTTTGTAAAACCTGCTTTGTCTGATAAGGAATTAAAGAAAACAAGAGGTGTTATCTTTTGGGTGTCACTTTTATTCTTTACCGGCGTGGCATTTGGTTACTTCATCCTCACCCCTTTCATGGTGAACTTTTATTTCAATTACAAGTTGAGCCCCCAGATACAGATCATGCCGAGTTTTTCTGACTACCTGGAAAACCTGATCTATACCACAGTAGGTATTGGCGTATTGTTCCAGATGCCCCTGTTGGTAGCTGTGCTCGCCAGGATCGGTATTGTAACCGGAAGATTCCTGCGCAAATACCGCCGTCATGCTTTCGTGGTAATCCTGATAGCTGCTGCCATCATTACACCGTCCACCGACCCCTTCAGCCTGACAATTGTAACTATCCCTCTCTATCTCTTATTCGAAGCCAGCATCATTATTGCTTCACGCATTAATAAACGCCAGGAGCTGGAGCAAAAAGAATGGAGCTGAAGAATGTAACAGGTTAGGGTTATGATATACGGGTTAGTTACCTTTGTACCGTAAAGAACCCGCATCCCAAATCCCGTAACTCAAAACATTTTTTATGCATGCTGCTTTTGATCTTCACAAACCCATTGCTATCGGTAGTGATCATGCCGGTTATGATTATAAAGAAGACCTGATCTCTTTTTTAGAAGGAAAGGGATTGCTTTTTAAAGACTTCGGCACACACAGCAAAGACTCTGTTGATTATCCCGACTTTGCCCACCCCGTGGCCAATGCGGTGGAGAAAGGGGAAGCTGCTTTCGGCATTCTGTTATGTGGCAGTGCCAATGGTGTGGCCATCACTGCTAATAAACACCAGGGAGTAAGGGCTGCTATCTGCTGGGGCGAAGAGCTGGCCAAACTGGCAAGAGAACACAACGATGCCAATATCATTTGTATCCCTGCCCGCTTTGTAAGGGAAGGTGATGCAGAAAAAATGGTAGCACTTTTTATGACCACTGATTTTGAAGGCGGTCGCCATGCCAACCGGGTGAAAAAGATCGCCTGCGCATAAGCTACCGGTCATCCATATTTTGTCCCTTCCTTTGCGGGAAGGGATTATTTTTATAGCTAATTAATACTACACAACGATGATGCTACGAAAAATTATTGCCGTACTCTTTGTTACACTGCCGTTACTGGCCGATGCACAAAAGAAAAATAAAGATGCGGTAAAAGCAGCCGCTACTATTACTACGGATGATTTAAAAAAACACCTTTACATCATAGCCAGCAAGGAAATGCAGGGAAGAGGCACTCCTTCGCCGGGTTTGGATAAAGCAGCTGATTATATTGAAGCACATTTCAAAGCCATTGGGCTCAAGCCTGGTAATAACGGAAGTTACAGGCAGCAATACCCGCTGTTCAAAGATTCAATGATCAGCAGTGCATTGAAAATAAACGGCACTGCCTACGAACTAAATACAGCTTTTCATCCACAGGCTTCTAACTATACAGCAGATATTCTTTTCTCCGAATTGGTATTTGCCGGTTACGGTATAAGCGATGGTGAAAACAGGGATGATTACAAAGACCTGAAAGTGGCGGGCAAATTGGTAATGATCATTGACGGTACACCGTCCGGTTATAAACCTTCGCAGCAGGGCTT
>JBPOHG010000178.1:0-2462 GCA_052035835.1 Bacteroidota bacterium
GTTGTATTTTGTGCTCTCCATGCACACCCGCAACTACCAGGACGCCTACGAGGTGTTCCTGCAAACCGTGGAACACAAGCGGTTTAAGTTTCTCCCGCCTTCTTTAGTGGAAATCTGGAAGATTTACGAGGCGTATCTCTATTACCTGATCGCTCTTCAGCAAGTCGCCGTAGACAAAAAAGGCGAGGCCCATTTCGCCCGCTTCCGCATGAACAAGTTTCTCAACGAAACGCCCATCTTCTCCCAGGACCGCCGGGGGATGAACATCCCTATCCTGGTGATCCAGATCTTGTTTATGGTCCACAGCAAGCAATTCAATCTGGCCATCGACCGCATCGAAGCCATCAATAAATACTGCTTCCGGTACCTGCGCCAGGACGAAACCTTCCGGAGCAACTCCTTTATCAAAATGCTCCTGACCATCCCCGAAAACAGCTTCTACCGCGCCGGCGTCTTGCGCAAAGCGGAAAAGTACTTCAGGAAAATAGAGGAATTCCCTCAGAACCTCGCCGCTCAATCCTATGAGGTGGAGGTTATCCCCTACGAAGACCTGTGGGAATTTGTTGTTAACACGCTGGAGAATACCCATCACCGCTCCCGAACCAAATCCTTACCCTGACAAGCGCGCATTAGAAATTCGTTTTCTTATTGAATTATTTTGAATATATGAAATTGTATTTTTTTAATTAATTGATAATTAAGTTTTTGTAAAAATATTTTTTTATTTTTCTTTTACATTATAAAAATAAATAATTCGTAAACTGTCCTGAAAAACAAGGGCGATCCTTTTTAAGTTTGTACCGCACTATTTTGAAACACTAAAAGCAGGTACACTATGAAACCAAGGATCATCATTGACATTATTTGTCCATAAGGCTTTTTGCTACGGAAAACAAACGAACGTCAAACAAACAACTATCTGGAAGGGAGGATGCCATGCGGGTATCCTCCCTTTTTTTATTCAAACCGGTATAGGTAGGTGTAAACATCCTGCCTATGTATCGCTTCGCGTCAATGTATCTGATCTGAGCGGAACAAATAATAAAAAAAATAATATTTTATTAATCCCTTGTTGAAGGGACTAAAAAATAGAAGGAGTATAAATAATTGTAAATCAGATAATAAGAGATTTATTTTTTAATAAAAATAAAAAAATCACATAAATAAAAACCGCTATTTCTGTCTAAGGCCGTCCGGAGTAGCTGGCTTATTTTTGAGCTAGTTACACGTTAAAACAAATCATAAGATGAAAAAGACGGCAAAGGGGCCGATCGTGGTGGACATCATCGCGCCCAGGAAGAAGTAGTGTGCCTGCCTGAATGCGGTAGGCGGATAACCGTACGCCAGCAGGAACTTGAAAACGCAGGATGCTGCGAAAGAGAAACAAAAAAAGAGTTCGATTTTGAAATTGTAAAATATTGAAAAACAGTTTTTTGATTCTTTAAAACTGAATTTTTTTGCTGATTTTCAATTCAAAAAAATCGAACTATCTGACAATTATTGGACCGCAACACGGGCTATCTTTGTCATTGTAAAACATGGATATGCGAGCCCCCTCCGCCACGGGCCATTCGGACCGCTTTGAAGCGGGTTGGCGCCATGTTCAGCCATATCCAGTTTGGAGATCATGCATCTCCCCTTGGGCTTGAAGGAGTCTAAAGGGCTGGTAATGTATTTCGTATTCATGAGAGTTATGATAGATGCGCGCAGAGAAAATGGTTGGTTCCGGATTCCCTGCCACGCTGAAGCATCCGGGCAACCGGATGTTTTTTTGAAAAAGACCGGAGGGGTATCCCCTCTGTCTGGATAAAATAAGCCGAAACGAACGGGATAGAACCAGATGCAGTGATCTGGTTCTGTACTGTGGTTTTTTGATTTGGTAACAATTTGTTTACGTCAATTTTGCGCCCTTGTACGCTGAATTGACCGTCCTGGAGGAATTGACTTCCTCAACTTAAGAGACCACCTCTATCGACAAGGCATTTATGAGAAAATTGTAAGCTATTCATTTTGAGCGACCTACTTCTATATATAAAGTAAACCCATTATTGATTAAACATTAACAAATCATTTCTCATGAGGCCTTCTATTCCTTGTTCGCTGTCAGTGAGGACCGCGAAAAGAACGGCTCGCCATGTCTCCTCCGGGTGGGGAAAATGGCGGGAGTTTCTCGGATTGGAAACAGATGCGAGGCACCGAAAGGGGTCTTTGCGGATGTTTTCTTTTTCCATTTTACCTTTTCTCGTATTTGGTTCTCTTGTGACCGGAAATCTTACAGGGGATGAATCTCCTGCAAAGACCGGCCTTTCTGCTGAAAGGTACGCCCGGTCGGTGGAAGGGTTGGAGGGCCTCAGAACGGTGGAACACCTGCTCTTCCCTCCCGGCGCCGGCATGCTGCCGCCTTCAAAGGTAAAGCAAGATCCCGTACAGCCGCCTTTATCTCCTAATGCGCCATTGGCGTG
>JBPOHG010000079.1:0-4427 GCA_052035835.1 Bacteroidota bacterium
CCTGCAAGGGAGCGAAAAGAAATTGACAGGAAAATTAAGCTGGTGGAAAGGCTTTGCAGTTTTCATCTCATGCCTTGCACTGCTATTCGCATTATTCATTATGGCATTACTGTACATAAGACGGAAATAACCAACATTAACCTATTAAACAACGCTTAACGATGAATTTAACCAACAATTTCACACTACAAGAATTTAATTGCAAGGACGGTACAGCCGTACCAGATGAGTACATGGCAAACGTTCAGAAACTTGCAGAACAACTGCAAATATTACGGGATTATTTGGGTGAATCAATACACATCAATTCCGGGTATCGTTCACCTGAATGGAATAAAAAAGTAGGCGGTAAAAAAGCTAGTCAGCATATGCTGGCAAAGGCCGCTGATATTACCGTTAAGAGTAAAACACCTAAACAGCTTGCAGCCATTATTGAAAAGCTAATTGCAGCCGGGAAAATAAAAATTGGCGGCATGGGGATTTACCCAGGATTCGTACACGTTGATATTCGTAACGCAAAAGCAAGATGGTAATATGACCAAAACAGAAATAGCAAGGCAATACAGAGAAAAATACCCAGACTTCCCAACAAAAAAACTATCCCGTATAGTTTACAAGGAACATAAACTTTTATTTAAGGACGAAGAGAACGTCCGATTTGTTTTGCGGTACATCGAGGGCAAGACTGGTAAAGTAAAGGCAGCGAAAAAATCGGATATACTAAAGACTGAAGCAAGACCGTACAACCCGTACAACCTGCCGAAATCGGACGAATCAAAGTACACGCCTTTTGTCATTAAGGGATATAAAAAAGTTGGTATTATGAATGATATACATCTTCCGTATCATTCAATGGAGGCGGTTACAACAGCTATACAGCATCTTAAAAAAGAAAAGATTGACGCACTGTTATTAAATGGCGATATAATAGACTGCCACCGTCTCAGCAACTTTGCCAAAGACTCAAACAAAAGAGATTTTAAATATGAAATTGATACGCTGAAATCATTTTTTGACGTAATTGAAAAGCAACTAAAGTGCAAAGTATTTTTCAAAATTGGAAACCATGAGGAGAGGTATGAAAGGTTTTTATTTGAGAAAGCAAAAGAGATAGCCGGAATTGATGAAATCCAGTTTGCAAATATTATAAAGGCAAGGGAAAGGGGGATAGATATAATTGAATCCAACCGCTACATGAAGCTGAACGAATTAAACGGCATACATGGGCATGAGTATAAAGGCGGCATATCTACGCCCGTAAACATTGCAAGAGGGCTATATAACAAAGGGAAGGTATCAGCCTTTCAAGGACACAACCACGCAACTTCAGAACATACAGAGCCAAACATGGACGGGAAAGTAACAACAACCTGGAGTGTCGGCTGCCTGTCCGAATTGCACCCTGAGTATATGCCGCTGAATAAATGGAATCACGGCTTTGCTTTTGTCAACCTTGATGCAAACGGTATTGATTTTGAATTTCACAACAAAAGAATTTTCAAGGGAAAGGTATTATGAGTATCCAACAACAGATAGAAAAGATATTATCAGAGTTGCCGCTGGTGCAAAGAATAGATATTATTGAAAGGCTAGGTAAGAAGTACCGTAGGCAAAACTCGATCAACTTAAATGCTAAACAATACGGGCGCAAGGTGGACGAACGCTCGGACGAAATGATCTTAAAATATGGATGACCAAAAACAGCCTGAAGAAGAATTAATAGAGGTGGAATGGACTTCGCGTAGCGAATACGTTGCATCGGCTTACAACGCCATTGCGTCAACCGAAAATCTCGACCCTGCATTAATGAGTAATGCAGACGCAAACAGAATTAAAAGAATCCGAAGAAAATCCCTGCGTATCATTGACGACTGTATAAATGAGATGTACAGCGAACTGTTCGAGGATGACGGGGAAGAATAACTTTTTCTCATAAGCAGTTGTTTTGGTAACGCCCCGGTATGTCTATGCTGGGGTTTTTGCTTTTACTAAACCTTTTAGCCAAATGTTAAAATTTGTCTTTTTTGAAAAATAGTTGTAAAAATATTTGGTGTAACTAAAATTGTACACTATATTTGTGTAACAAAAAGCAAACGACATGACTTACAAAGCAAAACAAATCGAAAAGGCGCAAAAAGCATACAATGCTATGCTGGTTATCAGGAGTGTTGAAAGTTTTGATCCTGAAGTTATCGGATGGGCTGCCGCCGAACAGCGTTGCGAACATCACAATCGGATAGTTTCTCAAATACTTGCTGGCAATAAAGAATTAGAAAGGGAGTGGAAACTGTTCTTTCTTAATGAAGAAGTAAAGGCCGACAGAAGGTTAAACGAAAAGAAAGCTAAATTAGCAGCTAATAAAGAGGCTTCTACTGATGTTTTGGCCCCTGTTAAGGCCGCTAAGAAAATGGGCGAATTCGGAAAATGGCTGAATACTTCTGGTAATCCTTTTAGGAAAGAATTTTTCACCAAAAAATATACTCAGGAATCAGTTGACGCATTTTTTTCACTTTATGAATCATACACTAATGGTCTGGACATATATCAAGGCATATATCAAGGCAGATAGTTTTTTCCGGGACTATCTGCCTGGCTTAAAAAATTATAAGCACAAAATCCGTGGGAAAAATGGAAGGGGAAACCCGGTTGAGTTTACCGATCAGGAAAAAAAAGAAATAAAAGCATCGGTTAGGAAAATGGCGAAAGATGTCACTTTTAAAGTGAAGTAGTTTTTTACAATATGGAAATATATCTATCTTAGTTCTATAATTAATCGGGCGTGCCTGTTGCCCAAAAAAGACCAAAAGGCATTGGCAAACACAATGTATAATTTCCCTCCTACTGCGGAAGCAGCAAAAAACACAATCATTTACTTTATTGATGGTTTTACAATCCAATCATCTTCATTGTATGACTTTGTTATGCAATCTATTGACTATACTACATCGCCCAGGGGTAACGCTCCAGTTATGGGTTATGAGTATAACCATACTTCTAATAAGTGGGTGCTATACGAATGGCTGGGGCATGGATCATACTATCATACTGTAAGTACTTTTGATAATGAAAATGATGCAGCAGATGAATTTTTCAAAAAAGCATACAACACATTTTTTAGCGATGATGATCAGCGTGATACTATGTATTACAACAACTACGATAGCGCAAAAAGTGATTTGATTGAAAACATTGCAGCCGCTAATAATATTGATCTCAATGTTGCAGCCAGTGTATTACATCATATCGAATTGATCGAAAAAATTAAACTGGAAAGAGAGAAAAAACGCATAACTGCATTAAAAGACGAAAAAAACAGGGTTCACCGGATTGCAGATGAATATGCGAAAATGATAGATTCTATACCCGGAGAATCTCACCAACAGACAACAAAAAGATTAGCCATAGCCATTGGCGAAAGAATTGAAAAGTCAGTTTTTTACAAAGCTATTGACATAATTAGAAATAGAAGTTAGTTATAGGTTTAAGTGAATCAGATGTGATTTTTCTTAGGAAAATTCACAAGACGGATTATTCCAAAGGGTGTACCTATCCAAGCCGGCGCAAGTCGGCTTTTTTTTTAACATGAAAGGTCAGAAATAATTTCTCACTCCCTTTGCCTGCTGGTAAGGCTTACAGCCTTCGCAAGTTCAGCCTGAGTTAGACCCTTAGCCTCCCTTGCTTTTTTCATAATTGAATGTATTGACCCCATTTCTTAGAAATTATCTAATGAAAGCACGAAAAGTTTTTACTTTTTTCATGTCGTAAAATTTGGAAATGCGACATTTAGTGTCGTATATTTGCTTTACAATCATGAACGACACAAATGTAAAGCAAATGACGAAACAAATGACAAATATTCAAATCGGGGGTAAGGCGGTATTAAAACAGGATATTATTAACGCTATCAGAGAGGACGGTATTTTATTCGGTCAGGTTGCAAACAGCATCGGTATTTCTCCTTTATCGCTTCCACGTCTTTTAATTCAGAATCACTGGAAACTAACGTTACCTAATACGCTACAGGTTATTTCAGAAAGGTTGGACATTAAAGATACATCCTCCCTACTCGAACAAAAAAGTTAATTCTAAAATTTTAACAATTAATACCATGAGGACATTTGAAAAATACACACACTGCCTTTTCCCTAATAAGGAGCTGTACTGGCAAGCATTTCAATATGCAAAAAGTAAAGGCGTTCCCGTTTGGGATGGACAGAAAGATTCTTATTCTGCTTTCGTGGTTAGCTTTTTATTCAATGAATACCCTTGCAATAAAGATGGTAGGAAGCATTCTTTTTTAAAAAAAGGCTTTTTGCTTATTTCAAACATTGACGAAACAGAAATGGTAAGAGAAAACTTAATGCAAACATTATGATACGCACAAAAAAAGTACAGCATCTTTTCCGGGGCAAGGACGGGCAAAATCA
>JBPOHG010000236.1:0-2994 GCA_052035835.1 Bacteroidota bacterium
AGTTGGCGGCCTGGCGGATGTGGTGGGGGCGCTTCCCAAATACCAGCAAAGCCTCGGGCATATAGCTAAGGTGGTGATGCCGATGCACCGCACCAAATTCCTTTACAACAACGAATGGGAAGTGGTGCACAAAGGAAGCTTTAGCATGGGGATCACTTTTTTCGAATTCACCATTATTAAAGAGAAAACAAATAAGCTGGATTTTGATTTGTATTGTGTAGATATCAACGGGCTTCTCGACCGGGAAAAAGTTTATGGTTATGACGACGACAGCGAACGATTTACTGCTTTTCAGGTAGCCGTTACCGAATGGTTGAGCAAGTGGGAGCACCATCCTGATGTGGTACATGTGCATGATCACCATGCAGGGTTGATACCTTTCATGTTGAAGTATTGTTTTGCTTACAGGCACTTAGCGGGTATAAAAACCGTGCTTACCATTCACAATGCACAATACCAGGGATGGATGGGATGGGACAAAGCCACTTATTTACCTGCCTGGGATACCTGGAAATGGGGGTTGCTCGATTGGGACAATACTGTTAACCCATTGGCTTGTGCTGTTAAATGTGCCGACCGGGTAAATACGGTAAGTCCGGGCTATATGAATGAACTCATGCAACAAGCCAATGGGCTCGAGCAGCTATTCAACAATGAGTGGGCTAAATGTTCGGGTATCCTCAATGGGATAGATTATGATGTTTGGAACCCAGAAACCGATACCTATATCCTGGATAATTTCAGTATTAAAGACCTGCAACATGGCAAAAGCCTGAATAAGAAAAAGCTCTGTGATGATTTTGGTTTTGAGATGCGATACCCGCTTTTTATTTTCATTGGCAGGCTGGTGGGCGAAAAGGCTGCCGATTTACTTCCGGCAGCGATTACCCGTGCATTTGAACAGGCAGGTGAAAAATTCAGCTGCTTGATTTTGGGAAGCGGGGAGCCCTCAGTTGAACAGGCTTTACAGCAGATACATGAACGATGGTTCGGTTATTATCATTCCCAGTTTGAGTACAATGAAAAACTCAGCCACCAAATGTATGCAGGTGCCGATTTCCTGCTGATGCCTAGCCGGGTAGAGCCTTGCGGACTTAACCAAATGTATTCGATGCGATATGGAACGGTGCCGGTTGTACGAAGAACGGGTGGCTTAAGGGATACTGTTATTGATTTTGGAGAAGAAGGAGGATATGGTATTTGCTTTAATAACCCTGCCGTTGAAGAAATTGTATATTCTATCGGAAGGGGATTGCAATTGTACAAAGACAAAGAAAAATTTGCAGAAGTACGAATACGTATGATGGAAGTGAATAATAGCTGGGAAGGCAGTGCACAAAAGTACATTGATCTTTATCAGTCGATTTAACAAACAGATATTAAATAAACAGATTGTTATGCTAAGTAAAAAAGTTGTGGCTGTCATTTTGGGCGGTGGTGCAGGAACCAGGTTATATCCTTTAACGGCATCCCGGAGCAAACCGGCGGTACCCATTGCAGGGAAATACCGTTTGGTGGATATTCCCATTTCAAATTGTATCAACAGCAATATCAACCGCATGTTTGTACTCACGCAGTACAATTCTGCTTCATTGAATAAACACATCAAGAATACCTACCAGTTCAGTGGGTTCAGCAGTGGTTTTGTAGATATACTCGCTGCCGAGCAAACACCCGACAGTCCGGGTTGGTTCCAGGGTACTGCAGATGCAGTAAGGCAATCACTCAAGCACATCGAAAAGAATGAATTTGAATATGTGCTGATATTAAGCGGTGATCAATTGTACCAGATGGATTTTGAACAAATGTTTGCAAGCCATGAAGAGGCAGGTGCAGATATTTCAATAGCTACCATTCCTGTTGGAGAGCGGGAAGCGCCCGAGTTTGGTATCTTAAAGGCCAATGCTTCCAATGCGATCACTTCCTTTATTGAGAAACCTGCAAAAGAATTATTGCCACAGTGGGTGAGCAATACCGGAGAAGATATGGCTTTGCAGGGAAGGCATTACCTGGCTTCTATGGGTATATATATATTCAACCGGAGCACTTTATTTAAACTCCTGGAAGAAGAAAAGAAATCTGCAACAGATTTTGGAAAAGAGATCATACCAGATTCTATTAATAATTATAAAGTAGTAAGCTATCAGTATGATGGTTACTGGACAGACATTGGTAATATCTACTCATTCTTTGAAGCCAACCTGGCACTTACGCTCGATCTGCCACCATTCAATTTATTTGATAACAGGAAAATGGTGTATAGCCGTGCACGTATGTTGCCACCTGCAAAGGTTAGTGGTACTATGGTTGAGCAAAGCATTATAGCAGAAGGGTCTATCATTCATGCAAGCAAACTCAGTAATTCGGTCATCGGTATCCGTAGCCGGATCGGGGAAGGTAGTGTCATTACCAGTTGTTATATCATGGGAAATGATTTTTATGAGACCATAGAAGAAATTGCACACAATTACCTGAAGGGTATCCCCAAAGTAGGGATCGGTGATCATTGCCAGCTTACCAATGTGATTGTTGATAAAGATTGTCGCATAGGCAACAACGTAATTATCTTGGGCGGGAATCACCTGCCCGACGCTGATCATTCCCTGTTTGCGATTAAAGATGGAATTGTAGTTATTAAAAAGGGGGCAGTGATTGCAGATGGTTTTGAGTTGAAGTAAGCATCATGCTGTTGTTTTCTTGGGGTTTAGGGTTCAAGGTTTAAAGTTCAGGGTTCTGAGTTTAATGGTAGGGAAGCGGTTCAAGATAGATTGCAAATAATAAAATAAAAAAAGATAACCAACGATTATCTGTACAAGTTACAGTAGTACAAAAGCATCATCAGGGCGCCCCGCCAATTGCGGTTCATTATTGGCGGTGCCTTTTTTGGTTACTTTTTGGGCAAGCAAAAAGTGACAAGAAAAGAACTCGTTGAAAGGTTGAAGGGTTTAAAGTTTAAAGTTCAGGGTTCTGGGTTTAATAGTTGGGAAGTGTGCA
>JBPOHG010000309.1:0-7511 GCA_052035835.1 Bacteroidota bacterium
CCGAGGTTGGCATCACCTTCCCATGACATGGTTCCAAAAGAAGCTTCATCAGATTGTAATGGGTTATTAGGTACGTTTAAACCGGTAAGGTTGAGGTTTAACTCGGTAGTTGCACCATTGGCAAACACCTGTGCATATCCGTCATAAATACGGATACTGTTATAAGGGAGGGTAAGGTTTTCATATACAACCACCAGGCACCATCCACCATAGCGGCCACCGCCACCTACACTACCTGGTGAAACAGGAACATTTGCAACGGTATAAGTCCCTGCGCCGTTGGTATTCACAAAAGATGTAACATCTACAAATGACTGGTAAATTTTTTCTGAGCCCACCAGGAATGTATCTACATTCACAATGGGGGCAATCACATTAAAATAGTTGCCAGCTGCTTTTTTTATTTTCAATCTGCGTAAACTATCTTTTGCAATGCTGGTTACCACACGGCCGCCCCAGTATAAACGGGCAAACTTAATAGTGTTGCTACCTGCAGGTAACAACAGGTCGGCTGAAGATGAGTTAACAGTTGAGGCATCGCCATCAATATCTACGGCCACCATATTGGTGTTATCGTTTCCAAACGTAGATGCGCCATTGGTTACCGCATTCATGTTTGTCTCTGTATTGGCACGCAGGATGGTGTTACCCAACATGAAAGTGTTCCCTTTAACATTGTCTGAATAGGAGAGATTAAAAGGCCGGATGATGTTTTGGGCACTGGCTGCCAGTCCAAAAAGGGCAAAGCCAATAGTTACATACGTAACTTTTCTTGTAAAATTCGTAAGCATTTTCTTGCATTTAGAGGTTAAGAAAAATGGCTCACAGGAAATTAAGGAGGTAAACTCGGAATTCAGCGAGGATATTAAATGAAATACTTATACGTGTGAAAACGGTTGGAAATTCAGTGGAAGAGGAGTAAGAGGTAATTGAGATAATAAAGGTAGAAAGAAAATTTATAGATGCAAATATTTTGAACAATTTCTTTTTAAATTTTTTTGAAGAAGCCTTATCGATATCAAATAAAAAATTCTATAAATTTTACAATTTATTCAAAATCAATATCTTAATATGATATTATATAAAATTGTTATCTATTTTTTTCCGAAACGGTTTTTCAGTGACTGGTTAAATTTTTCAAGCTTGGGCCGAACAACATATCTGCAATAAGGGGCTGTTTGGTTGAGATTGTAATAATCCTGATGGTAGTTTTCGGCTGGGTAAAATTTGTGAAATGGTTCTAAAGTGGTAACAATGGGGCCTTTAAAGACCCTGGATTTTTCCAGGTCAGCCATATAATTTACTGAAATGGCCCGTTGATTTTCATTGTGGTAGAAAATTACACTCCTGTATTGCGTACCCACGTCATTTCCCTGGCGGTTTAATGTGGTAGGGTCATGTGTGGTAAAAAAGACTTCTAGTAAGCTTTCGAAAGATATCATTGCAGGGTTGAATTCAATCTGAAGGCATTCGGCATGCCCTGTGGTGCCGGTACAAACAGATGCATAGTTTGGGTTGATTGTTTGCCCACCACTATACCCGCTCGTAACAGTTAGTACACCCATTACCTGTTGAAAAATGGCTTCTGTACACCAAAAACAACCATTACCTAAAGTGGCGGTTTCGGTTTTCATCCGGGATTGATCTAAATTGCTCAAGTTGTTTTAGTTTACTTGCAATGAAATTAACGTTTAATATCTGTTCTTGGTTCTCAGTAATGGCCCTTGTGACCATTTTTTCCTGTTCAAACCCAACCAGCAAAACGATGCCACATATACTAACACATGTACTACGGTTAAAGCCGGGCGCCGACTTAAAGCAATCCATCCAGGCATATGTAGATGAAAAACAGCTGAAGGCAGGCTGGGTGGTAACTTGTGCCGGCAGTTTAACAAATTACCAGCTTCGTTTTGCAAACCAACAGGAAATCGCAACAGGGGCCGGGCATTTTGAAATCCTTTCCTTATCTGGTACAGTTTCTTCAAATGGGTCGCACCTTCATTTGGCTATTGCAGACAGTACAGGTAAATGTATGGGCGGCCACCTGGTAGCCGGTTGTACAATTTACACAACCGCTGAGATTGTATTACAGGAATCAGATTCACTAGTATTTACCCGTGAAAAGGACGGAACTACCCCATGGGAAGAATTGCAGATCGGTACCCGTTAACAATAACAATTAATCTCCCTCTCAACCTATTAACTTTGCAGCCAAAAGAAACAGGGCACCTATGAAGTTTTTTCCCGAATCTACATTGCAGCAACTGGAGTTTGATAAAGTGAAAGAACTACTTTCGGGATTTTGCAGAAACGATTTTGCCAAACAGAAAGCTGCAGGATTACGCATTCATACGCACAAATCTTTTATTGAGCGGGAGCTTCAGCAAACAAATGAGTTCAAACAATTATTACAGGGAGGGCAGTATTTTCCCAATGATTTTCCGCTGAATATTTCTAAAGAGTTAAAATTAGTGGCTATCCCGGGAGCTTCCCTCAGTGGGGAGCAGTTGATGCTGTTCAGGCGGCTGTGCGAAAACACCGGCAATATTTTCAGGTGGTTTGACGCCGAAAGAAGGGAATTGTATAAGGGCCTCTCGGAAGTGTTGCATGAACTGTATTATGAAAAAGCCATCCGTGAATTGATCGATGATGTGCTCGATGAAAACGGGGCAGTGAAAGACAATGCGAGCGAAGCCCTTGCTTCCATTCGAATGAACCTGTTTCGCAAGCGTAATGAACTCAGGCGGGTTTTCGACCGTTTAGTGAGTAAGCTCAATAAACAAGGTTACCTGGCCGATATCGAGGAAAGCTTTATGAACGGGCGAAGGGTGCTGGCTGTTTTTGCCGAACAAAAGCGAATGGTAAAAGGAGTTTTGCATGCCGAAAGCGACAGCCGGCGCACCAGTTTTATAGAACCTGAAGAAACCACCGATCTAAATAACCAGGTCTTTTCGCTCGAGAATGAAGAGGCAAAAGAAGTATACCGCATTTTACGGCAGCTCACCCAACAGTTAAGTATATACGCACCCTTGCTTAAGCGGTATTATGATGTTTCTGGTGAATTCGATTTTATACGTGCAAAAGCAAAACTGGCGGAGGAGATCGGTGGCCAATTTCCGATGCTGGCAGATAAAGCGCATGTACATTTAATCAATGCCTACCATCCGTTGCTTTTGATGTACAACCGCAAGGCGGGCAAAGAAACCATACCCGTTAATTTGCACCTCGATGCCAATAACAGGATCCTGGTCATCAGTGGGCCCAATGCCGGGGGCAAGACTGTTACATTAAAAACAGCAGGGCTCCTGCAACTCATGCTGCAAAGCGGACTATTGGTTCCAGTGAGCGCCGATAGCGAAATGGGTATTTTTAAACAACTGATGATCCATATCGGGGATACCCAAAGCCTCGAATTTGAATTGAGCACTTATTCTTCGCACCTGAAGCACATGAAGCATTTTATTGAAAATGCCAATGGCAAAACCCTGTTCTTTATCGATGAGTTGGGCAGTGGTAGCGACCCCAACCTGGGAGGGGCTTTTGCTGAAGTTATCTTAGAAGAACTGGCCCTTCGGCACTCATTTGGGATAGTTACTACCCATTATCTCAACCTCAAGGTAATGGCCAACAAAGTAAAGGGGGTGATTAATGGTGCCATGCAGTTTGATGAAAAGAATTTGTTGCCTTTGTATAAACTACAGGTAGGCAAACCCGGTAGTTCATACACTTTTTCTATTGCCGAAAGGATCGGGCTCGATAAAAAACTTATACAGCGGGCCAGGAAACTTGTAGATGAAAATCATTTTCAGTTAGATAAGCTGCTCAATAGTACAGAACAGGACCTGCAGCGAATAGACAAAGAAAAAAAACAGTTGCAGTCATTGCTGAAAGAAAATGAAAGGTTAAAGCATGAAATGCAGCAGGTGATAGATAAAGAACGCCACAGGCAGGAAACAGAAAGGCTAAAGCTCCAGAATAAAATCTCAGAAGATAAATTATATTATTTACGTGACATGGAACGGCGGCTGAAAGCAATGGTCATTGAATGGAGGAAAGCGGAGGATAAAGACAGTGTGGTTAAAATGATACAATCCCTGTTGTTCAACCAAAAGGAAAAAATGCAGGCCGAAAAGCACCAAAAGAAACTCAACGAAAAATTTGATGAAGTAGGTGGGGACATCAACATCGGCAGCCGGGTTAAAATGCGGCAAAACAGGCAGGTGGGTATTGTAAAAGAAATCAGGGGTAAAAAAGCCATCCTCCAGGTAGGCTTAATCCCCATAACGGTGAATCTGAAAGACCTCGTAGTGGTGAAAGAGAAGGAAGATGCTGCGGGAAAATGACCTTTTCAGATTATGATGTAACAGGAAGGGTTATCCGATCTTGTTGCCGTTGGAAACAGGCAGTGTGGGGGATAGTAATACCACCTGCTGCTCATCATTGTACACACCCAGTACCAGGCATTCACTGAAGAAATTTGCAATTTGTTTTACGGGGAAATTCATCACGGCTACCACCTGCTTCCCTACCAATGTATCGGGTTGGTATAAATGCGTGATCTGAGCAGATGAATGCCTGATGCCCAATCTGCCAAAATCAATTTTTAACTGATAGGCAGGTTTCCGTGCTTTTTCAAAGGGCCTGGCTTCAAGGATGGTGCCGGCCCTGATATCAATTTTCTCGAAATCATCCCAGGAAATCATAGCAATTCGGTTTTTACTACGGCATTCGTATTGAGCCTGCCATAAATGTGTGGAAACATTTCATTTACAGAAACGGCCAATTCAAGTTTGAGGGGGGCAACAAGCATTGCTTCGTTGATGTGAAGCAATAGCAACCCGGTTTTGCCCTGGTAATAGCGTTGAAGTACACCCGCCACTTGTTCTTTGTTGCTGGTATGGATAAACCCTTCGGTATGCAAAGAAGGTGCTTCATAATAGCCCTGCTCCTTTGCATGTTCCCATTCCTGGATCGTAGTTACATGATAAATCATCCGTCGAGCATTTGTGCCAGAGCAAGCAGTTCGTCCATTTTGTAATGGTTGTTTACATTATCAAAACATTTGCTCAGTTCTTCCAGCAGGAATTGAATTATGCGTTTATTGCTCATCGGCCTGAAATAAGAAGAAACCGGCGGAACAGAAAGCCGTTTAAAATAATTTTCAATGTCTTTGTGCGAATACATTTGGCCCGACAATGGGTCTATGTAAAAATTTATCTTTTCGGAGGAATGGCCTGCAGGGTTCAATACTTCGTATTGTTCATCAAAATAACCAAGGATAAATTGCCTGGGGATATTGATGGCTTTCACAGGCAGGTCGAGTTGTTTGCAAAGGATCAGGTAAATGATGCCATTGCTGATGGAATTGCCTTTTTTTGTTTCGAGGGTTTTATTGATTAAGAATGTATCAGGGCTATCGTAACTGATTTCTACGCCTGTTTGTTTATAATAGTTATAAAAAATGCTGTTGAGTACATTGATCTTTTCGATGGGAGTGAGGTAGCTGTTCAGTTCGAGCCAGATATTGCGGCGGAGCCTTTCAATTTCCTGGTGCACCATTGATGCCTGCATATCCGGGTAATGGTATTTACCAACAATAATGGCTCCCGTGAGCAGGTCGCCCTGGCCGTTATGCCATTCGGTAAACTCAGTGCTGAGGTCCCTGAAATGCAGGCGGTGGATCAGGAGTTCGATCCTTTCCTGTGTTTCCTCATTGTTGATGGTTTCCCAGAGGTTTTCGAGGTTGGGGATGATGTCTTTGCCCAGAGAGATAATCTTGTCGCTAACGGTATTGTATACATCTTCATCGGGATCATCAATCAGGTTTAATAAGGCGGTTATTTCTTTGTTTTCTTTCAAAGTGTAAGGCTTTATGATTACTGAACGTCAATATCGGGAAGATATGATGGAATAAGCCTGTTAAATTTTCCACAGCCGTGACTAACTGCGTACCAGGTGGCCTAATTCGGCTTCAAAACTCAACTGTTGATGAAGTATTTTTTCAAACTGAATGCGTTCATCTTCATTGCGGAAGATGCGCCTGGGAATGATGATTCCCTGTATACCACTGGTGAATAGGAAGTAGTATTGTTTGCTTTCCTGTTTTTTGATAAAAGCTTTCCATTGGTACCTGGTTTCAGATAGGTCGGTTTTTACAGTAATCCCGGTATCCGACACCGTTAATTCGGTTGGCTTGAAAAACGAATGGTTGGCAGGGTTGTCTGCAACCTTTTCGGCTTGCTTCATGGTGTTGGTACGTACACCCAATAAAGATAGCAGGGTGGTGAGTAAGATGAAGCCTACGATGATCAGTATGAAGAGGCTATCCCTTTTAAACAAGCCTGTGTAATAAAAAGCGGCTATAAACAGGAGGATGGGGACTAACTGTCGGGCATAATAGATAAATCGCTTCCGATTGTTTTCGGGTGCATCCCAAACTACATACGTGTAATAATTTACGTAGTCTTCTTTTGTTAAAGAATATTGCAGGTTTAGCATGCATTTGCGTATTTAGCGTGCTGTTGCAGAATGCTTTATTTTTTCTTGGCTGCTTTTTTAGGAGCAGCTTTTTTGGCGGCGGCTTTCTTGGGGGCAGCTTTCTTTTTAGCTGCACCTTTTTTGTCGAATGCTTTTGGATCTTGTTCGATGATCATTTTCTTAACATCATCCAACGAGATCACGGCCAGTTCTTCTGAAGTCCATTTTCCGTTTGCGCCTTTACCTGTAACTTTTAGCATTTTTTTGCCAAAGCGGATAAAAGGCCCCCAGCGCCCGTTTTCGATGGCAATTTTTTCATCGGGCCATTGCTGTATATAGCGATTCGCTTCTTTTTCAATTTTCTTTTCAATCAATGCATTGCAGTCGGCCTGCGTTAATGCATCAAAATTGTAGGCACGTGGTACATTGATAAAAAGATTGTTCCATTTAATAAATGGACCAAACCTTCCTTTGCCTTTTGTAATGGGTTTCTCATCATAAAAACCGATGGGCGCATCTTCTACCTGCTTGGCCTGAATGATTTCAATGGCCCTGGGTAAATCAACTTCGGTAGGTTCCTCGCCTTTGGGGATTGAAATAAATTGTTCGCCCCATTTTACATATGGCCCAAACCTGCCAATGTTCACCGATACCTCAGCTCCTTCATGTTCACCGAGCGTAAGGGGTAGTTTAAACAATTCCATGGCCTCATCAAATGAAATTGTTTCAATACTTTGGTTAGATTTCAGCTTGGCAAATTTTGGTTTCTCTTCATCGCTCTGAGCTCCAATTTGCACCATGGGGCCATAACGGCCCATCCTGGCAGTTACCGGCTTGCCACCCTCCGAAACGCCCAGCATTCGTTCCCCAACGGCACGTTCGGCCGTTTCCAGCGTATGTTCTACACCGTTATGAAACGGCCCGTAAAAATCGGCCACCATTTTATTCCACACAATCCTTCCTTCTGCGATATCGTCAAATTCCTTTTCAATGTTAGCGGTAAAGGAATAATCCATTACATTTTCAAAATGCTG
>JBPOHG010000219.1:0-8142 GCA_052035835.1 Bacteroidota bacterium
TCCAAGCAGGATTGATTTTACCGTAAGTTCATTCATTACCGTTTGAGGCGAAATGAATGGCTGAAATATTTTTTTCTCAGACATAAGCAGTTGGTTTGAACTAGGAAGATAAATAAAAAGGCGGTACTTCATTGTACCGCCTTTCATTTTAACAGAATTCGATTATGCAGACCCTGTCTTTTCTTTTACAATTTGATTCAGGGATTTTATTCTTGAGTAGATAAGAATTCCACCGATGAAGGCAGCTACTGTTAGAATGAGGAAGAATACTTTTTTATCTGTGAAATCATCCCAAAAACTTGTCATTACACCCGCAATTTTTCCGCCGATGGAAGTAGACAAGAACCATCCGCCCATCATTAAAGCTGTTAATCGGGCTGGTGCAAGTTTAGAAACAAGCGAAAGGCCAATCGGGCTTAAGAAAATTTCACTGATGGTAAAAACAAAATATGTTCCCCATAGCCATGCCGGTGAAGTTTTAAATCCATATACGGATGGAACAGACATGATAGCAAATACCATTACCAATGCTGATAATCCGGCAATGAAAGAAGCCATGCCAAATTTAGATGCTGTAGTAGGTTCTTTTCCTCTTTTTCGAAGGTAATCGAAGAATGGTACAAAGAAAAGCGTTAGTAAAACGATGAACAATGGATTGATAGACTGGAACAATTCTGTATTTACCAACTTCACTTCTCCACCGTTTGGCCATTGTTCTTTAGGAACATTGTTGAAATAAGGATCGGGGCCCATTACTTGAAGCACTTTTCCGCTATCGTCTTTTACATCTACAAAATACTCATTTACTTTATTAACCAGCCTTGGCGTATCGGTAACTTTCTGCATGGGGAAAATACTTCCGGCAATTTTTGCAGTTGATTCAGAAGCAGTCCTGTCTGTATGTTTTTCGGCCCATATGGTAAGACCCGTTGAATTTTGATTATAAATTACCCAGAAAATAATACTCACAGCAAAAATGAACAACAACGCCCCAATGCCTTTTTTATCCTGCCCTTTAGCCTTTACCCAAAGAGAGATATAAAATGCAATTATGGGCAGGCATGCAAAGATGAAAGCATCGTTTGCCTGCGTTCCCATGATATTTGTCCCGAAAATGGCCTTTGGAACAAACCAGCCAATAGCTGCAGCAATTAATGCTGGTAAGAAAACATATCCAAAAATTTTAGAAAGAGGCATATCTTCTTTCTGAACAGGTTTTTTAATATCCCCCTCTTTCACATGCTTCAAGTTCATAGCAAGAATAATCATGCCTATGATGAGGCCAACTCCTGCAGCCGCAAATGCATAACCCCATCCATAAGCATTTCTGAGGTAGGCCGCTACAAAGTTGCAAACGAATGCACCAATATTAATACCCATGTAAAATATGTTATAGGCATTGTCTTTTAAAGGCTTCAGGTCTTCACGGTTGTAAATATTTCCAAGGATTGTTGAGATGTTTGGCTTAAAAAAGCCGTTACCAACAATGATCAGAGTTAGAGAAACAAACATAGCAGTGTTTCCGGGAATAGCTAAGCCAAGATATCCGGCTGCCATCAGGCTGCCGCCCAGGAAAATTGATTTCAGGTAACCCAGGTACCTGTCTGCAACAAGACCGCCTATAAATGGGGTGAGGTAAACAAGAGCAATAAAACTTCCCACGATATCTGCTCCAACATTTTGAGCAAATCCTTTTCCACCAGTGGTAGTGTCGATCATGTACAACAATAAGATACCTACCATTAAATAATAAGCAAAGCGCTCCCACATCTCTGTGAAAAACAACACATACAATGCTTTGGGGTGTTTTCCGAGTTTTACCTGTTCATTCATATTAAGTTGGTTTTAAATGCTTGAATCAATTATATCGGCTCAAAATAGTGAAATTCTGGTTACGGTAGCCACTAAAGCAGTATTCGCTTCTTTAAATATAACCGCTCATTTTAAATATGCCCAACCATTGAAATAAATAATCTTATAAAAATAGCGGCCATCCTTTAATTTCGTAGCCACTTACCTCACCAGCAATTCAAGTCATCAAGATGAACATTTTAATCATTGGTTCGGGCGGACGGGAGCATGCATTTGCATGGAAACTTACTCAGAGTGCGCAATGTGGCCAATTATATATTGCACCCGGTAATGCCGGTACAGCCAGCCTGGGAACCAACCTTCCCATTGCAGTCACCGATTTTGAAGGCATTCGCAAAGCCTGCATTTCATATTCGATTGATTTAATCCTGGTAGGCCCCGAAGAGCCTTTGGTGAAAGGGATTGTAGATTATTTTAAACTCAACGAAGATACCAGGCATATTATGGTCATTGGCCCTTCGGGTGATGCGGCCCAGCTCGAAGGAAGCAAGGCATTTGCCAAATCATTCATGCGCCGACACCAGATCCCAACTGCCGCTTATACAGAATTTACTGCTGATAATTATGAGGAAGGGGTAGAATACATCAAGGCCCATTCGCTTCCCATTGTTCTTAAAGCCGATGGACTGGCAGCAGGAAAAGGGGTACTCATTTGTCAGAGTTACCTTGAAGCACTGGCCGAGTTTGAACTGATGATCATGCGTTCCAAATTCGGCGAAGCCGGTAAAAAAGTAGTCGTAGAGGCATTTTTGCGTGGCATAGAAGTAAGTGTATTTGTACTCACCGACGGAAAAAATTATGTCATCCTCCCCGAAGCAAAAGATTATAAGCGGATCGGGGAAGGGGATTCGGGGCTCAATACCGGAGGGATGGGGGCTGTAAGCCCTTTGCCATTCTTCGATCAAACCCTGCGGGAAAAGATCCGCACCACCATCATTGAACCCACCATCAATGGCTTGCACTCCGAGCAATTCGACTATAAGGGCTTTGTTTTTTTTGGTTTGATGGTCAATAACGGTGAGCCATACATGATAGAATACAATTGCCGGATGGGAGACCCCGAAACGGAAGTGGTTATCCCACGGATAGAGAATGACCTCGTTTCTCTGCTGGAAGCTACGGCAAATGGCACGCTCCATCAAATGCAGGTACATACCGACCCCAGAGCAGCTGCAGTAACGGTAGCGGTGAGTGGTGGTTATCCCGGTGAATTTAATAAAGGCCTTGAGATTTCGGGGCTCAACAATCCTGAGCTGGATGGCAGTATTGTTTTTCACTCAGGCACTACCGTTAGTGAGGAAGGCAAAGTGGTTACCAGCGGTGGCCGGGTACTCGCTGTTACCGCTTTTGGCGATAACCTGCAGGAAGCCACAGAACTATCGCAGTATGCATTGGAGCAGTATTATTTTGAGGATATGTATTTCAGGAAAGACATAGGATTTGAATTCAAGTAACAGCAAGAAGAACAAATTTTCGTTTATTCCTAAACGTTATTAAACAGGTCCAAAAAACTAAATAAGTTAGCATTTTGCTTTCCCGGGATTTGCCGGCTTTTTGAGAAAGGGCTGCCACACATTTAAAATAGTTGCAAAATAAGAGGGCCGACGTTGTTAAATCCAATATTTTCCTTCAACTTTGCCTGCATTCATTCACATACGATTGTTACATAATTATATATGGGCATCTTTAATTTTTTCACCCAGGAAATTGCGATCGACCTCGGTACCGCAAACACCCTGATTATACACAACGGCGAAGTTGTTGTGAACGAGCCTTCTATTGTGGCGCTCGACAGGAATAACCCCAAAAACCTGCTCGCAGTAGGAAAGAAGGCCCTGATGATGCACGAGAAGACCCATGAAAGCATCCGTACCGTTAGGCCCCTTCGTGATGGCGTAATTGCCGATTTCAACGCAGCAGAACTGATGATCAGGGAACTGATCAAACTGGTATATCCAAAGAAACCATTGTTTGCCCCCAGTTGGAGGATGATGATCTGTATACCCAGCAGTATCACCGAGGTGGAGAAAAGGGCAGTTAGGGATAGTGCCGAACAGGCCGGTGCCAAAGAAGTATACCTCATCCATGAACCCATGGCCGCCGCTTTGGGTATCGGTATAGACGTAGAAGAACCCGTTGGAAACATGATCATCGATATCGGTGGGGGTACCACAGGTATTACCGTGATTGCCCTGGCAGGTATTGTGTGCGACCAAAGTATTCGTATCGCAGGGGATGAATTCACCGCCGATATCATGGAAGCACTCCGCCGTTACCACAGTTTACTCATTGGCGAACGTACCGCCGAACAAATCAAAATACAAGTGGGTGCAGCCATGAAAGACCTCGAAAACCCGCCAGATGATATTCCTGTAAACGGGCGTGACCTTGTAACCGGCATCCCAAAACAGGTAATGGTAAGCTACCAGGAAGTAGCTGAAGCACTCGATAAAAGTATTTTCAAAATAGAAGAAGCCATCCTGAAAGCCCTGGAAACCACACCTCCCGAACTGGCAGCAGATATTTACCGCCGTGGTTTGTATATCACCGGAGGTGGCTCCCTGCTTCGCGGGCTCGATAAAAGGCTAACCAACAAAATCAAGCTCCCGGTTCATGTGGCCGATGATCCGCTGAAAAGCGTAGTAAGAGGCACGGGTATTGCACTTAAGAACTACGACAGGTTTCCTTTCGTAATGAGGTAATAGACCGGTTGCCCCTAAACGGGGGCAAACCAACATTAAATTTCAGCAGCAGGTGCGTAATATCTTTCTTTTCATCCGGCGCTATTTCAATTTTCTCTTATTCCTGTTGTTACAGGTGATAAGTGTTTACCTGATTGTAAGGTATAGCAACTATCACCATGCTGTTTTTGGATCCTTAACCAATAGCATCACAGGCAAAGTGAACAGCCGCTATAGCAGTGTGCAACATTATTTCCACCTCCGTAAAACAAATGACTCCCTGTTAAAGGCCAACGAAGCACTCTACAACAAACTGAAATCAAATTACGCCCTTCCCGATAGCGCATCCAAATCAGCGGTTGATTCCATCATGGTTGATTCCCTGATGCAATTCCGGAAATATACCTATATGGGAGCAAGGGTAGTATCCAACTCCGTATCGGCACAAAATAACTTCATCGTATTGGCCAGGGGAAGTGCCCGTCAGGTAAAGGAAGGAATGGGGGTGGTAGACCCAAACAATGCCGTAGTAGGGATCATCACAGAAGTAACAAAGGATTATGCGGTAGTAATGAGTTTATTGCACAAAGACAGCCATATCAGCGGTAAACTACAGAAAAGCGGCGAAACAGGTACACTCAATTGGGACGGTAAACAACCCAACCTGGTAACGCTCACCAATATCCCTAAAAGCGCCAAAGTGGCTAAAGGCGATTCTATTATCACCAGTGGCTTCAGTACTACATTCCCCAGGGGATTATTGATTGGCAGGGTAGAAGGGGTGTACACCGAGTCAAGTTCCAATTATTATAAAGTGAAGTTTAATACAGCAGCTAATTTTTATAACCTGCAGTATGTATATGTTATTGAAAACGCCGAACAGGAGGCCGTGAACGCCTTACTCGAATCGGTTAAAAAAGAGCATTGATAGATTCCTGAATGAGTACACTGGTTAAAAATATTGTACGTTTTATTTTGTTCATACTCTTCCAGGTGTATGTGCTCGATAAAGTGCGCCTGCACCAGATGATTACTCCGTATGTGTACTTTATGTTTATCCTCTGGCTGCCCTTTCGTATGAACCGCTCCTGGCTCATGCTCCTGGCCTTCCTGCTAGGATTTACACTAGATAGTTTCAGGCACCATCCCGGTTTTCATGCCGCCGCATGCGTGCTGATCGCTTATGTGAGGCCTTTCCTGGTAAACCTCATGATACCGCAGGAAGGAGCCGAAACCAACTACGATGAGCCTTCATTCAAGAGTATGGGCGGAATGCTGCCATACCTAATCTATGCAGGTGTACTCAGCCTCCTGCACAACAGCTGGCTTTTCTTCCTGGAAGCCTGGCAATTTGGGAACGCCTGGTATTTCATTGCAAAAACATTTTTATCAACCGGGATCAGTCTCCTGCTGGTACTGATTACAGAATTAATTTTCTCAAGAAAACAAAAGTTCCGTACCAATACAGTATAGTATCCGTTTGAATAATAATTTTGTCATTTATTACAATAAGATAGCCGATTATCTGTTGTGATAAAGAGTAGCCATCCAAAAACAAACAACAGTGCCTGTTTTTAACCAGTCAAGAAAAAACGTGATCCGGCTGATCTTTGTAGGTCTGTTTGTTATCATCATTGCCCGCCTCTTCACTTTACAGGTCATCACAACCAAATATAAAATACTTGCCGACGACCAGGGCACTTTTCGCAAAGTAGTTTACCCCGACCGCGGACTGATCCTCGACCGTGATGGGAATGCCATCCTGCAAAATACCAATATCTCCGACCTCATGGTAACGCCCAATAAATTGAGGGGGATTGATACAGCCGCCCTTTGCAGGATACTGAGTATCGACACCGCTCAGTTCAAAAAGAGGATTGTTGAGCTGATTATTCGCAACGGCAGGGCACGCCCCTCGGTTTTTGAACCATTGCTGAGCGAACAGAAGATGGCCATGCTCAACGAATCGATGTTTAAATTTGCCCCTGCATTTTACCTGCAGGAACGCTCGGTGAGAAGTTATCCGTACAACGCAGCCGCTAACGTTCTCGGTTACACGGCCGAAGTAGACACCAACTTTTTAAAAAAACATCCCGGTGAAGGTTATGTGGCGGGCGATTATGCTGGTATGACCGGCCTCGAACGGAGTTATGAAAAAGTACTGATGGGCGAAAGGGGTATCGAATACTGGAAACGCGACAATAAAAACAGGCTTACCGAAAGGCTCGAGAACGGCCGGTACGATACGGCCGCCGAAGCCGGTAAAAACCTTTACACCTCCATTGATATAGAACTGCAGGAACTCGGTGAAAAACTGATGCAAAACAAACTGGGCTCTATTGTTGCCATCGACCCCAAAACCGGCGGTATCCTTTGTATGGTGAGTTCACCCACTTATCAACCCAACTACCTTACCGGAAGCGAAAGAAGAAAACACTTTTCAGAATTATTCCTCAATCCTGCATTACCGCTCTTAAACAGGGCCGTAAGCGCAACTTACTCACCGGGTTCTACTTTTAAAACATTACAGGCACTGGTTGGATTGAATGAAGGGGTGATTTCTACAGAAACCCAATTCTCTTGCGGAGGGGCATTTTATGGCTGTGGTGGCGGCAAGCCGATGCGCTGCCTGGATGTGGGTACTTTTAATATGCGCAGCGCCATTACCATCTCTGATAATACCTACTTCGCCAATGTAATGCAGCGGGTCATTAACAATTCCAAATTCCCCGACATTGATAGTGCATGGAACCATTGGGCTCATTATATGAATGGATTTGGGCTGGGCCACAAACTGGGAGTAGATGTGCCTTCAGAAAAACCCGGCACCATTCCCAATGCCGCATATTATAATAAAAGATATGGAAAGGGGAAATGGAATTTCTGTTCGTTCCGCTCAGTAAGCATCGGGCAGGGGGAAGTAGATGTAACCCCCTTACAGGTTGCCAATGAAATGGCATATATCGCCAATAAAGGATGGTATTTTCTGCCGCATGTGGTAGACTCTATCGAAGGGGGCGACAAATTTGGGATGCTGCAAAAATTCAAAGAAAGGATTGAGCCAACGCATATCCCAGATAGTGTTTTTGAAGTGGTACATGATGGTATGCAGGGAGTGGTTGAACGCGGCACCGGATTGGGTGCCCGGGTGCCGGGGATCGCCATCTGCGGTAAAACCGGAACAGTAGAGAACTATTATAAAGGCGTAAAACAACAAAACCACTCTTTCTTTTGTGGTTTTGCGCCCAGGGACAATCCAAAAATTGCCATCATGTGCGTGGTAGAAAACAGCGGAAGGTTCGGTGGCACTTATGCGGCACCGATAGTAGGGTTAATGGTAGAGAAGTTTTTAAACGATTCTATTGCAGGTAAAGCAAGATTGGCGAAACTTGAACAAATGTCGAATCTCAATCTCATGCCACCACGCATTTTTGCTGAACTAAGGCGGCAGGATTCGTTGCGGCACTCGAAAGATTCGGCATACTTGCTGGCAAAAGGTTATATCAAACTGATTAAAGATACCGTTGGGCTCGAAGATGATGAGGTAAAAAGTGAAGACCTCGACCGGATGAAAAAAGAGAAACCAGCA
>JBPOHG010000022.1:0-4746 GCA_052035835.1 Bacteroidota bacterium
ATATCCTTACCCACCCCGAAAAGGAATTGGTATCCCAGAAAACCGAATTGCATTTCATCAACCCGTATATTTTCCTGCTCGAAAAAAGATTTGGGGAGGGCTTAAAAGTAACCATTGATATCCCTGAAAAATTGGGCAACCACCTCATCATCCCTGCTGCACTGCAGATGCTGATTGAGAATGCCATCAAACACAATGTCGTTAGCCGCAGCAAGCCATTGCATATTGTTTTGCAGGCTATTGACCAGCAGCATATCATCGTGTCGAATAACCTGCAGATGAAACAAACTGTAGAACATTCAACCGAAATAGGCTTGCAGAATATCATCAAAAGATACAAACTGGTGAGCAGCAGCCATGTGAAGGTAAACAAGGAAGTAGATGCATTTACCGTTACACTTCCACTCATCAGCGCTAATTAATACCATATGAATATCCTGATCATTGAAGACGAAGCATTGGCAGCAGAGCGTTTGAAAATGCTACTGCAACAATACGACCCTTCTATCAAAGTGGTTGGGGTGCTGGAAAGTATCGAAGAAACGGTGCATTGGTTACAAACGAAGCCTGCCCCCGATTTATTACTTATGGACATCCATTTGTCTGATGGCCACTGCTTCGAAATATTCAAGCAAACACTCATTCAGAAACCCATCATTTTTACAACCGCATTTGATCATTATGCGATCAATGCGTTTCAGCATTATAGTGTTGATTATATCATGAAGCCCGTAACCGCTGAAGCGCTGGCCACAGCCATCAACAAATACAAAACAATGGCTGCTGTTTTTACAGCGCCGGATTTTAAAGTATGGCCTGGCCTGGTGAATGAAAATAAATCAACCCGGTACAAAGACAGGTTTTTGGCCAAAGTAGGTACCAGGACATTTTTTATACAGGCAGAAGACGTGGCCTATTTTGCGGCTGACAATAAAATAGTCTCACTTGCCGATAAAGAAGGCAACCGCTATATCGTGAATTACACAATCGAAAAATTAGAACCCATACTCGATCCGCATCATTTTTTCCGAATCAACAGAAAAATGATCATTCATAGTAAAAGCATCGAACAGGTAAAACCACATTTCAACAACCGGTTAAAACTTGCCTTGAAGAACATACGCACCAGCGACGAAATTGTAATCAGCAGGGAGCGGGTAGCTGCCTTTAAGAAATGGGCCGAAGGGTAATCGCCGGGTTTACAGATTATGATGATTCAGCTTCCGCTTATCTTCCCGATAGTCGTTTTCATAAAAATAGGAATAACTGTGAAAGCTGTTTTTGTATAAAACATGGTTGAAGCGGTCGTAGGAAAAAGGGCTTGCAGTTTGAAGCTTTTTATATATTGTCTTTAATCTTTCACAAACCTCATCCTCCATTGTAAGAGGGCAACGCAACCCAAAAAGAAACATATCATTTTGATCTGAGGGATCTTTGCGAAGATCTAGATAAGCAAATACTTCTGCATCATCGGCTGCATGAAAAACCTCTACATCATGGTTGGATGCGTTAAGGAATTGTTCTTTGATCAACGCTTGATTCACCCGGATTTTCAACAAATCAAATACTTCATAGATTTCCTTTCCCGAAAGTGAAGTTTCCCAATAATTGTTGGGTATATTAAACAGTTCATAGAAGCATGCAAAAAAAGAAAATTCTGCATAGGACCTGGTACGGGAAAAATCCCTGAGGCCAAAGTGAAGGTCTAATTGCTTTCTGATTTCTACTTTACTATCTCCCATAAGTTGTTATGGTTGTGATGGAATGACTTTATATTTCTTTCCAATGACGAAAATTGTTTCCTTACAAAGTTGCTCTAATTTGTCAATACGCAGATCAGACAGTTTTTTAATATAGATACAGGATTTTCCCATGGTATATTTTCCCAGCGCAGCTAAAATTTGTTTGTTATCTTTTCCGGGCATATTCACGTAAAGGGAAAATGCAGCTTTTCGTGGAGAAAAGCCAATCAGTGGCGCTTCACCTTCGTGGCCGCTATCATATTTGTAATGGTATTTTCCAAATCCAATAATGGAAGGCCCCCACATCATTGGCTCACAGCCCGACCATTCCCGCATAAGTTCAATCAACTGAAAGCTATCCTGCTTTTTTTGTTCAGACTCAACAAAACTGTTGATGAAATGAATAACAGGTAAGTATGTTTCTTTGGTTTTATTTTTTGTAGCCATTATGCCCGACATTGTTTAATGCAAAAGATTATTTTCTGGCTTTTCAAGAAATTGGGTGATGGCAAGTATGCCTTTCCTGATTCCATCAAAATATGCCGCTTTTTTAAAATCCGGAATAAAATATTCATTAATAAATAACTGCGCAATGCTATCTGTAAGAATGTGCTCAATTCCCTTGCCGGTTGCAATCGCCATTTTCTGTTCATTCAAACAAATTAAAACAAACAAACCGTTATTCTTCTCTTTCTTCCCAACTCCATATTGATTGCCAAGTGCTGTGGCATGTTTCAAGACAGAAGAATCGAGCTGACAGTTATCAACCAATATGCCAATCTCATTAGTTGTCTTCAACTCATGGTTTTGTACAATACTATCTAAAATGTTCACTTCATGTGAAGTAAGTAGATGGGTATTATCAACTACCCAAACCTTTGTCTGGGACTTACAACTAACATGACAGTACAATAAAATCAATAGCACGAAACCGGCAATGGCTGTTTTCATTGTTACGTTTGGGGTAATTCTATCGTATTGATAATAAGGCATACTCTACATTGCATAGCGGGTTTGTTTTTTGAAATCAACGCATTTTTAAAATTAAAAGCAGGAATGACAAAATTGATCTTCTTTTAACAGAATTTCTTCTGTGCTGCTTTACCTGTTTATAAGTATTTATCCTCCCGAATGAATAGGTTTCACATCATGAAGAGGCAGCTTTCCAGGCCGCTTTAGACATTACAAACTTAATTTCATTCTTTCCATGCTTGCCTGTTTCTACCCATCCTTGCCGCCTGTAAAACGCTTCTGCCCTGGTATTAAAAGCGGTTCCCAGCCAAACATCCTCATCTGTTTGCAAAAAATACCAATCCAACATGATAGCATGCAATTGTTTGCCAATCCCTTTGCATTCATATTCGGGCAATACAAAGAGTGCCCAAATATTATTTTCAATTAAATCGGCAATAGCGAATCCAACGATTTGATGGCCTTCTAAACAAACCCATCCTTTCCCACGTTGCGTAATAAACGCTTCACAATCGGCATCTGTCACCAAAGATGGGCTCGAAAGTGTATTTTCCTTAACCGCATTTCGTACTATTTGTATCTGGGGGATATCTTCAATAGAAGCTTCCCTGAATGAACACTGCATAATGAAATATTTTCAATAGAATATCAACAAAATTAATTCATATTGTTCGTTGGTTGCATTTGATAATGCAGAAGATGGCTGTTACCCTTCATCCATTCGTTTCACATATTTAACATTCAATAACCATGTACCAATAATTTACTTGCTGCTTTATAACTGCATTTCTGATATTTGGAATACGCTTTTGCAGCGCTCGCACAAATCTGTTCCGATGTTTCATTTTTGATATAACTTTCAATTGCATCATGCAGTGTATAAGCTTCAGGGCTCATGAACCCGGTTGACCAAACCAATGGAATAGCTCTTGTTGTTGCCAGGTAAGGCGAAAAATATTTCTTACTGATACAAGCCAGTATAATCGCCTTCCTGATTACATTGTCTTTATTAACAAATTGCTCATGTAACTGGAAATCCATTAACCCATCATGGCCAATGTAAGAAATCAGGCCCGCATTGCCTTTTATATCAACCGGCCTACCGTCAATTTCAATAGTTTCTTTTTGTATACCGGCGCAGCTCTCCAGAAAGTCGATAGTACATTGTTTTATATACTTTCCGTTATAAGCATCGGCTATCAACAAATAACCAGCAGTGGAATGTTTGAATATTACTCTTTCCATTCTTACACTATCTATTGAATATTTTTTCAACAGTTTCCATTTGCTGCTGTTCTTAAAATAAGTCCGTATGCCAAATGCACAGCCCCAGTACAAATTATTCCCGGGGTCTTGCCCATTCCCAATGTTAGCTGGCACGGGCACAATTCCCTGGTACTTATTGTCGCAAAGGGCAACAAATACGTGAATGGTTTTTTGTGTCTTATCTGATAACCCCTTAGATGCAGGCTGATGTATTACTACATTTTGTTGAACAGGTTTGCAGGCAGGTGCAATATCACAAAAAGGAACAATGCCGAAAATGCAAAATATTTTTATGAATGTTTTCATAGCCAGTTTGATTAATCCTGATTTCGAAACCCGATCGGATTGTTTTTATATTAAATATGGCCCCTACATAAACCTCAGCAAAATAGCTCCAATAAAAAAAGCAAGTACAAAAGCTATAATGCTGGATATAATAACGAGGGCGCTATCTTTCGCCTTTTTTGTAATGAACAACATAATAAAATAGCAGATGGCAATGATTAAAATGATCAGGAATATGGGTACTCTATTGGAATTGTCTAACAATAGTGCCCACAAAATGCCGCCAATAATGCTGGAAATTAAAATGCCGATGATCGCCATTACAATTGTTTTTGATTGAATGGTTTTCTTTTCCTGCTCTTTTGAAAACGTATTAAATGTATCCTCTAAGATATTATGTACTTCCTGGCTGGGTAAAATATCAGAATGAATCATTGACTTCAAAAAATCGGCATTGGTATCCCTTCCCGATAGCTTCTGT
>JBPOHG010000257.1:0-10379 GCA_052035835.1 Bacteroidota bacterium
ATTTCTTCCATTTTTTTCCATTGCTCTTCGCTGAGGATTTTTTTCCTTTCTGCAACCGCCGATTCTTTGAGTTGCTTTAAACGTGTTTTCTTTTCTTCCCTGTTTAAAGATTGGTTTTCTTTAATGGATTTCATTTCAACTGAAGTTCTTTCTTGCAGCGCTTTCATTTTACTAACCTGCTCTTCGTTCATCGACAACTTGGTCTTCATTTGGTCTAAACGTTTCTCCTGCATTTGGGCCCTTTGTTCGGCTTTGGCCAATTGCTGATCAGCGATTTTTTTCTTTTGTTCAGCTGTGAGGATGGCTTCCCTTTTGGCTTTTTGTTCTTTCAGGATGGCTTCTTTGCGATCATTGTATTCTTTTACAGTAATATTTTGTTGTTGTTTGAGGGCCTCCATTTTGCTCTTTTTTTCTTCATGGAGTGCCTTCATTTGAGTTTTCTGGGCATCGGAAAGCTGCAAGTCTTTCATCATTTCACCCTTGTGGTGCTTTCTTCCTTTGCCATGCTTCATGTGCATTGGGTCTTTTTCAGCTTTTTGGGATCTTTGTTCCTGGGCAAAAGTTCCGAAGGAAAATAAGGTGAGGGCGAGTGATGCAAAAAGTAATTTTTTCATTTGTATCGTGTTTTTGTGGTGCTTTGACCCTGTGTTTTCATGATGGTTTAATTAAGAAAATGTTAAAGGAAGGGATCAGGCAACAACTTTGTCTTTATTGGCCAATTGGCCACAAGCTGCATCAATATCTTTTCCACGGCTACGCCTTACCCTCACATTTACTCTGTGGCTGGCCAAAAAATCGGTAAACCTTTGAGTAGCATCTTCTTCTGGTTTCATAAAATCGGCTCCGGCAATCGGATTGTATTCTATCACATTGATCAGGTGTGTGGGTATGCGCCGGTAAATTTTCACCAGGTTTTCAGCATCCTGCAGACTGTCGTTTCGGTCGCGGAACAAGATGTATTCCAGTGTTATGTCATTCTTTGTTTTTTCGTAGAAATAATTAAGCGCCTCTACCAGGTGATCAATGGTATTTGTTTCATTGATAGGCATAATCTCATCCCGCTGTTCATCGGTGGGGGCATGTAAAGAAAGTGCCAGGTTAAACCTCACCTGGTCGTCTCCCAACTGTTTGATCATTTTAGAAACACCAGCGGTAGAAACCGTGATCCTTTTGGGGCTCATCGCCATACTGTCGGAAGCGGTGATCTTATCAATTGATTTCAGAACATTCTTATAATTCAGTAAGGGTTCACCCATACCCATGTATACAATATTAGATAGTTTTTTTCCATAAGCCTGCTCGCTTTGTTCATTTAAAATGGCAACCTGGTCGTAAATTTCTTCAAAATGAAGGTTGCGCTCCCTTTTCATTTTTCCTGTTGCACAAAACTTGCACGTCAGGCTGCATCCTATTTGTGAAGAAACACAAGCGGTATTCCTTTTTTCAGTTGGAATAAGAACCCCTTCAATCAAATGGCCATCGTGTGTTCGAAACCTTGATTTGATGGTCCCATCGCTGCTGTATTGTGTGGCATCTACGGTAACAACATCCAGTTTAAAATCTGTTGCCAGTTTTTTGCGCAGGTCAATAGATAAATTGCTCATATCATCAAACCGGCGCACATTTTTCTTCCAAAGCCATTCATAAGCCTGCATTGCCCTGAATTTCTTGTCCCCGATAGATTCGAAGTATTCTTTTAATTCTGGAAGGCTGAGTTCCCGGATATTTCTGCTTTCTGGCATACTGCAAAGATAATCAACCTACATTTGTGGTAGTTTAAATGAATACAAGTTATGGGAACTGTATATGTAATTGATTCAGTAAGAACACCTATTGGTAAGTATGGAGGAGCTTTGTCGGGCATACGCCCCGATGATTTGCTGGCATTAACGATCAGGGCGCTTATTAATAGAAACAATACGGTTGATATCAACTTAATAGAAGATGTGGTGGCTGGAGCGGCCAATCAAAGCGGGGAAGACAACCGTAATGTGGCCCGTATGGCGGCCTTGCTTGCAGGGCTTCCGGCCAGCGTGGCGGGTAATACGGTTAACCGGCTTTGTGCCAGTGGCCTGCAGGCTGTGATGGATGCTGCCAGGGCCATTGCCTGTGGAGATGGGGAGTTGATGATAGCTTGTGGTGTAGAAAGTATGAGCAGGGCGCCTTTTGTTATGCCGAAGGCAACTGCCGCATTCGACAGGAATGCTCAAATCTTCGACACCACGATGGGCTGGCGTTTTATTAATAAAAAACTGGCTGAATTATATTATCCGTATACGATGGGGGAGACAGCCGAAAATGTGGCCAAACAATGGAATATCAGCCGCCATGCGCAGGATGAATTTGCACTCGAAAGCCAGCAAAAATTTGCAGCAGCGCATGCCGGGCAAAAATTCCGTGACGAAATTGTTCCCGTGCAGGTGCAGATAGGCAAGGAAGTGTTTGATTTTGATACCGATGAACACCCTCGGCAAACCAGCCTCGAAAAACTGGCTCAGTTGAAACCTGCATTCATAAAAGATGGAACAGTCACTGCCGGAAACAGCAGCGGCATCAACGATGGGGCAGCAGCCATGTTACTGGCAAGCGAATCGGCAGTAAAGAAATTCGCACTGAAACCAATCGCTAAAATAAAGAGCATGGCCGTGGCAGGTGTAGAACCATCGGTGATGGGCATCGGCCCCGTGCCGGCAACACAAAAAGCACTACAGAGAGCCCGATTAACCGTGGCCGACCTCGACCTTATAGAATTGAATGAAGCGTTTGCTTCACAAAGTATAGCATGCATCCACGACCTGGGCCTCGACCTTGAAAAAGTGAATGTGAATGGCGGGGCCATTGCCATGGGCCATCCCCTTGGATGCAGTGGCGTTCGTATTTCAACTACCTTATTGCATGAAATGCAAAAGAGAAAAAGCAGATACGGGCTGGCTTCCATGTGTGTAGGGGTTGGACAAGGAGCTGCCATTATTTACGAAGGCCTCTGATTAAAGTATTACAATTTGAATAATAATTTCCTGATCAACCGGTAATTAACGGTGATGCATAGCAGCAGTAATACCGCTGCAAGCAAAATCACATAGGGGTGTACAAAAGCAGACAACTGCTCTTTCCCATTCAATGAAAAATGCCTGAATGCAAACTGCATGGCTGCTGCAATACCTAATGCAGTGAATATAATAATGGCATAGGCAGGTATCCATTTTTTTGCAACCGTTTTGCTGAGCCATGAAGGGGAATAGCCCAGGGTTAACAACAACTGAAGGTTGTCTTTGCTTCTTGCAATGACCAATTGCAGGTAAAATGAAAACAATAGCATGGCAAGCAGGATGACCAAAACGGCAAATCCCCCGAGCCCTGAAATAATCACCTGCAACACTTGTTTTATCCTGCCAAATTTGGTCTTGTCTTTATTGACATGGTAATTTTTTGCTTCTAAAAAATTGAGCAGGTCTGCATTGTTGGCATCCTTGGTTTTCAAAAACACCCTGGCGGCTGCAGTTTGGTCTGTATTGCCATAGGATTTATTTGCCCATACCAGAAAATTTTCTGGCACCAACACCGAATTGATACGATCGCTCACTGCAACTATATGGCCGCGAAACTGCTGCATGCCAAGCGGGCTGTAGCATTCAATGATGATATTCAGTGCCCCAATACTACTGGCCGACAGTTGCGGCAGGTCCTGTGATGGAGCAAATACATTATACATTTCCAGGAAATCGGCGGAGAAAATGATGGGAACATCTGCTTGTCCGGGCTGCCACTTGAAAGTAGGAGGAAGCGTGTCAATGAATTCATCCTTCACAGATTCCAGGAAAAGGTCGGTGCTAAAAGGGAGAATATTTCCGGCACTGGCTTTCGCCCTGAATTGATTGCTTAATAACGGTGCCGCATCAGCGATAAAAGGTTGTTTTTTTAACTCTTCTACATCGGCCGTAGAAAAACGGTTATCAGACCCCATGTTCTGGTTGGTAATGGTCTTTGTAACTGAAATAAAATCAAATCCGTCTTTTCGTGGGTTTTTATCTCTGAGTAGGTCATTCAGATTGATGAACAACTGTACTGCCAGCAGCAACAGCAAAACGCCGATGGTAAGGCCTGCATAGCTAAAAAACTTCGACCAATTATTTTGTTTGGTATCCAGAAAAGCCGCAATGGTTTTTAAGTTGGGCTTTTCCTGTGTGTTATGATTTGCCATCGGAATGTTACAATTGTAAGGTTCTGTCTGAACTAAACTGGCTTATTATTTTTAAATCAGCCAGGATAACGCTTGCTTTTCGTTTCTTTACTTCTTCATCTATTAGTTGCATGGCAATACTACGGTTGTTTTCATCCAAATGGCTGAAAGGCTCGTCCATCAGTAAAAAATCAAATGGTTGCTGTAATGCACGGATGATCGCCACCCGTTGTTGTTCGCCGTAACTGCAGGTTTTAATGAGGTTGTTTAATTTGCCGGCAATACCCAGGGCGGCGGCCATTTCCCGGATGCGGCCTGCTGCATGAAATGGCGCATTGATCCTTTTTACTTCTATATTTTCCTGAACAGTATGTTCGGTGAATAAACGCAGGTCCTGGAAAATCACGCTCACTTTATTGCTACGGTAAGCAGCAATTTCGTTGCTGTTATATTGGCTTATGGGCTGTTGATCAAACAATATCTTCCCTTCATAATCCTTTCTGAGCCCGTATAAAAAATGGACAAAAGATGATTTGCCACTTCCGCTCGGGGCAACGATCTGTACCCGTTCACCCTGCGCAAAACTTACTTCCTGGTTCCACACTTCAGACCGATCTATTTTTTCTTTCTCCAGGTAAACAGGAACAACTTTTTTTAATTGGATCATCATAGCATCTTACATAAAAGCCGCCATATAAATGACGGCTTTTTGATTTTTTCTGAAATAGGTTTAATAGCTCGCTGCTGTCGTATCCACTACTGCGGGTGCAAAATCTTCTTCCGAATAAAAAGCCCTCATTTCTGCTTTGCGTTTTTCTTCTTTTTGCTTTCCGATTCGGGCAATCACACCCAGGTAGTTGTTTAGTTGTTTAAGGCTGTTGGTTTTTTTATCCATTAGGTTCAATTCAATATGTTGTACGGTTCCGCCTTTTTCAAATCCGCCTCCTTTTGCAATGAGGTTGTCCCATGTCTTTAAAGAAGCTTCAAAGATGATATTGTCGAGGCTGTCGCGCCCTGCCTCTTTTGCAAAAGCTTTCATCAGCATTTGGAAATCAATATAAGCCGCTGATGGCCCGCCTGAAATTTTATCAAGGAAACTGAAATTGTTTTTTCCTTCATTGGCAATAAAACTATTAACTGCTTCTTTTTTATTGCCGATAGCGAATAACTTGTCGTTGCTGTTGTAAAATACTTCCGAAGCAGCTGCACCTAGTTTGTCTTTACCAAGCCTGTTGCCTGCGTCAATTAATTTTCCGAAGGATGATTTGTCGCCAACAGATGCAGCAAACATGATGTTCATATCAGGCTTGCCCATACCGATGCTGTCCATTTTAAAATCTGATAAAGCAAACAGGATATCTCCTTTATTAGCCTTCACAAAGTCTTCCAGGTTAAAACCAAGCAACATAGACCCCATGTTGATAAAACCTTCGAGCCCCGCCAGTTTAACGAATTCACGGATTCCTTCGGGTTTAAAATTCAGTGCAAATAACACAGCTACATCTTTGCCAGTTACACGTTTGATCATATCGGTATTCACTTTGGTGCCGCTGTATTTTTTCCAGATATCGGTGAGTTCTTTCCCAGCATAAGATTTCATATCAACATTGATTTGGCCATCATCAAAACTGGCACTCGCTGTAGCAATTGAACCTTCATATAGTTTGCTGAGATTGAGCATACTCATGGCAGCCATGCCAACTGACCCTGTATTCAACTGGCCTACATTCATCCAGAAATGAATATCCCCTTTCTGATTGACCAGTTCGGTAAACTTGGCTTCTTTTGCAAGGCTATTATTTTCTTTTAAAGCATACAGGTTGCTGCATACCGCTTTTCCATCTCTTTGAGACATAGATTTGGAAGAAGGGTTGGTATCAAAAGTGTTGCTGTATTTATTGATGTCATTTAATTCCGGAGCATCAATTACAATGATGCATTTATCATTTTCCCATGAAGCGGTAACTTTATTGGCTGCAATAAAATGGATACCATTTTTTTCTGTTTCAACGGCTCCTTTAATGGCCTGTGAGGTGAATTTCTTAAAAGTAGCTACATCTTTGATCGTTCCTTCGATGGCTACATAGCCGCCAATAGAATCTTTTTGTACAAAGAACATAAAGTCCTTTTTTGTGTCAATACCGGTATTGTCGGGGTTGTCGAGTGCCGATTTAATAAAAGCATCTATTGTAGAGTCTTTGTATAACTCTTCAAACAGCTGGTTCTTTTTAACTTCTTCCCAGGGAAGTTTCGACGACATAGATTCACCATTCACCAGCACTACAATGGCTGCTTCTTTGGGAATCATTTTACCTTGTTTGTTTGTTTTGCTACAGGAAGCCAGTACCAGAAGGGTTGCCAAGGCCAGTAAGTAGGGTAAACGAAATGTTGATTGCATGTTATTGATTGGTTTATATTTTATTTAATACAAAAAATTTGAGCAGGTAACCTACATCATATTTGAATGGAGGAAATCTTTTATTTTATTTAACGGCATATTTTCCTGTTGACCGGTTTGAAGGTTTTTTACGAGGCAGTTTCCTGCTTCCATTTCCCGGCTGCCGATAATGATTGCAAAAGGGATGTTCTTTTTTTCGGCATATTTAAACTGCTTGTCCATTTTTGCCTGCTCATGGTATAATTCGCAGGCAATATCATCATTTCTGAGTTCCTGCACCCATTTAAAAGCCAGCATTGATTCCTGTTCCCCCATATGAAAAAACAGCGCTTTTGAACCCATTTGCAGGGTAGTTGGGAACAATTGAAGTTCTTCTAAAACATCATAAATCCTGTCTACCCCAAAACTGATCCCAACCCCTGGGATACCAGGTACACCAAACAGCCCGGTGAGATCGTCATAGCGCCCGCCGCCTCCTATGCTTCCCATTTGTACGGAAGGAGGGGCTTTCACTTCAAATATGGCGCATGTATAATAATTTAATCCACGTGCAAGGGTAAGATCGATAGAAATGTTCACTTGTGCTGAATGCAGGCATATGAACTGTAATTCTTTGATAGCTTCTTCAGCACTTTTATTACCTGGGAATAATGTGGCAATGGCTTGCAGCTTTTCTTCGTTCGTGCCGCTAATAAGCAGGTATGTTTCAATCGTATTAACCTGTTTTTCGGTTAACCCTCGTTGTACTAATTCAGTTTTTACTTTTTCCAAACCTATCTTATCAAGCTTATCTATCGCAACGGTGATATCAATCATTTTGTTTGAACCACCGCAATAATCGGCCAGGGCAGCCAGTATTTTCCTGCTATTGATTTTGAGTTCGTAATCCTTCAGCCCCAGTTTTGTGAAAACGGTATGATAAATTCCGGCCAGTTCAATTTCATTGATCAGGGATGTGCTGCCTACAACATCTGCATCACATTGGGTAAACTCCCGGTACCTGCCTTTTTGTGGGCGGTCGGCACGCCAAACAGGTTGCACCTGGTAGCGCTTATACGGAAACGTTAGCTGCCCATGGTTCATCGCAACAAACCGGGCAAAGGGGATGGTGAGATCATATTTTAATGCCCTTTCTGTAAGTGCAGGGCTATTTTTTCCTTCGAGTACTTTTTCAAAACCCTCTTTGGCTTTATGGCTGTTCTTTGGGTCGGACAGTCCATTATTGAGTACCTTAAAGATGAGTTTGTCGCCTTCTTCTCCATATTTCCCCATCAGTGTTTCCAGGTTTTCCATGGCGGGCGTTTCCAATGGCTGAAACCCGTACAATTCAAAAACGTGGCGTATCGTGGAAAAAATATAATTTCTTTTTCGAACGGTTTCAGCCGTGAAATCCCTCATGCCCTGTGGTAAAGACGGTTTGCTCATGATACGGCTTGGTTGGTTGTAACGGTGTTAAAATAATTATTGAGCAGTGCATCACAGGTATTATCAATAAGTTCAAATACTTCTGTGTATCCGTCTTCTTCACCGTACCAGGGATCGGGTACATCCATGTTTTGGTTGGGGTATAATTCCTCCAGGAAAAGGGTACATGTTGATGCTTTAAAATGGGGCCCTCCAATTCTTTTCATATCAGCCAATACATCATTGGCCATGGCATATAACCGGTCATATTTTTTAAAATCTTCCACTGTGAGTTTTCTGGATACCTGTTTGCTGATATCAATGCCATTCAACCTGGCCACTTTCTGGCTGAGGTGGTGGGGCGCTTCACCGTTATGAAAACCATTCGTACCTGCACTGTCTACCACCCAATTTAACCCTGCTTTTTTCAGCTTATCCTGTAAAATACCTTCCGCTAACGGGCTTCTGCAGATATTACCCAGGCAAACCATTAAAATTTTCATGGCGCAAATATAAACCATCGCTCTCAATGGAGAAAGGCTGTTCAATGCCTGATTGTTTTTTTATGGATTCTGTTTTTCACTGCATCTCATCTGCAAGGCGCCGGATTTATTTATTCATCTCAAAAAAATTAATATGAAAGCAGATGCAATACTACAGTCCGATTTATTGGATATCATTTTCGAAAACAAGAACAAGCAGTATGGGGCTTATGTGCTCCGGAAGCAGTACAATCACAGGCTTACAATAGCCTTAATGGCCATGTTCGCCATTGTTGTAATAACTGCGTTGCTGATCAGCAGGGAGCATAAGAAAAAGATCCTTGACATTCCTGAAATAATGAAGACGTTTGTGATGAGCCCGGCTGTACCCGAAAAGCCAAAACTGCCTGAGCCTGTAAAGCCCAAAGCAATCCCTGCAACGGCTCAGAAAAAAAACAATACCGTTCAGTTTAATACCCAAATTAAAATTGTAGACAACAATATTGTTACAACCAAACTCCCCGATCTCACCGACAGCAGCGCCATCGCAGGCGTTACTTTTAAAGGCCCGGGAGATGATAATCCGATCGTTACAATTCCAGGGGGCGTGCCAGCCCCTCCGGGGAAAGTGCCTTCAACAACCATGGGTACAACAGACCCCACAACACCAAGGGTAACTGCCGAAATAATGCCTTCGTATCCTGGGGGAATAGAAGCACTCCGTGCTTTTCTTGCACGGCACCTTACCAACCCGGAAGACGTGGCTGCCGGCGAAGAAGTGAATGTTAAAGTGAGGTTTGTGGTAGGTATTGATGGCCGCTTAAAAGGATTTGAAGTAACTGAAGACGGAGGCAATGCGTTTAACAATGAAGTAATCAGGGTATTGAAGAAAATGCCTGAATGGGTGCCGGGCCGTTCTCAGGGACAAAATGTTTCGGTCTATTATACTGTACCGGTTAAGTTTGTGTCGGCTGAGTGATTCTGTGGATTATTGGTAACTTGCAGCAGACATAAACAATTGATATGGCTTTGGAAGAATTCGACAACGATCAAATGAGTGAAAGAGACAAGGGGTATGTAAGGATGAGGAGCATCATGGATATGGGAATGGGGATTTTATGGACTTCCATGGGAGTATTCCTCATTTTCATTGAAAAATTCAGTACCGATCTGGCTGCGAGATTTGGAGATACCAGCATGAAAATATTTGGGGGAGTTTGTATCGTGTATGGCCTCTTCAGGGTATACCGGGGGATCAAAAAAAATTATATGAGGGAAAAATGATCAGGGGAAGCAAGTTGTACATTTTATTTCTGCTGATGGTAATCCTTATCATTGGTTCCTGCGATCAAAAACCAGCCGGCAGTTCATTTTCGGATACCCCACGACGTGGGGTTATTCGTATTAGTGCCGATGAATCATTTAAGCCGGTGATGGAAGCTCAGATCCGCATGTATGAAGCATCCAACCCCGAAACCCGAATTGAAGCAGCGTATAAATCGGAAGCTGATTGCATGCGAGACTTTATCAGGGACAGTAGCACCAGGCTGGTGATAGTTACCCGGGGGCTAACCGACAAAGAGTACAGGTACATGAGCGATTCTTTGGGCTATGCCCCGGGTTGGAATATAGTGGCAGCCGATGCGGTAGCGATCATCGTTCATGCTTCCAGCAATGACACCCTATTCACCATGCAAAGGTTGCAGGAACAGCTTTCAGGAAAAGTAAACCGGGACCAGGAAATAGTGTTCGACGGATTAAATGCAACCAGTACCGTTCGCTTTATCAAGGATTCTATTCTCAAGGGGGGAAATTTTGATACATCTGTGGTAAAAGCTGCTCAAAACAGCCGGGCTGTAATTGATTATGTGGCAGAGCATGAGAATGCCATCGGGCTTGTTGGAATCAGTTGGAT
>JBPOHG010000310.1:0-1642 GCA_052035835.1 Bacteroidota bacterium
AAGCAAAGCACCTACGCAAACGCGTTAGTAGTTATTTTTCCAAATCACACAGCAATTACAAAACGGCAGAACTGGTAAGAAGGATCAGGAAGATTGAATTTACCATCGTAAACAGTGAACAGGATGCTTTTCTGCTCGAGAATTCCCTGATCAAAGAATACCAGCCATTATTCAACATCAATCTTAAGGATGACAAAACTTATCCTTACCTGGTTATAAAAAAAGAGCCCTTTCCCAGGGTTTTCTTCACAAGAAAAAAAATAAATGACGGGTCGGTTTACCTGGGCCCATATACTTCCGTTGGTAAAGTGAGGGAACTGCTCGAATTCATCCGTCAGAATATTCCACTGCGAACATGCAAACTCAACCTTACCCCAAGGAATATTGAACAAAAAAAATTCAAGGTTTGCCTGGAATATCACCTCGGTAACTGCAAAGGTCCTTGTGAAGGTTTACAAACAACAGAAGATTACCAGGAGGGCATTGAACAACTGAAACACTTACTCAAAGGCAATCTATCGCCGGTAATGCAGGAATTCAGGAAACAGGTTAAAAACTATTCGCAACAGATGGAGTTCGAAAAAGCAGCCATGTTCCAGAAAAAAATTGATCAGTTACAGCTTTACCAGTCGAAGTCGTCTATTGTAAACAACAATACCGGAACGGTGGATGTATTCAGCATTCTGGAAGAAGGAGATCAGGCTTATGTAAATTACCTGGCCGTTAGCAATGGCAGCATCATACTAACAAAAAACATTACACTAGAAAAGAAACTGGAAGAATCCAGGGAAGAAATCCTTGCTTTTGCCATTGCCCGTTTAAGGGAAACATTCAATAGCGAAGCCAGGGAAATTATCATACCATTTGAAATTGATTATCCGCAAAAAGAACTGCTGTTTACCATCCCGAAATCGGGTGATAAAAAGAAACTCCTGGATCTCTCGCAGAAAAATGCCGACTATTTCATAGAAGAACTCGAAGCTAAAAAAATACTTAAACTGGAAGATAAGAATGCAACTGAAATTGAAAATGTATTGTTGCAACTGAAAGAAGATTTACAGTTACTTGAAACTCCGGTCCATATCGAATGCTTTGATAACTCCAATTTTCATGGTACCAATGCAGTAGCAGCAATGGTTTGCTTTAAAGACGGATTGCCCAGTAAAAAAGATTACCGGCATTTCAACATCAAAACCGTTGAAGGTATAAACGATTTCGCATCCATGAAAGAAGTGGTTTACAGGCGCTACAAAAGACTGTTAGATGAAAATAGCCCATTCCCTCAACTCATCATCATTGATGGCGGTAAAGGGCAGTTAAATGCCGCTCTCGAAAGCATTTATTCATTGGGGTTAGCTGGCAAAACAACATTGGTTGGATTGGCAAAAAATCAGGAAGAGCTTTTTTATGCCGGCGATCAATCTTCTTTACAACTTCCCTGGAACAGCGAAAGCCTGAAGTTAATCCGAAGGATCAGGGATGAAGTTCATCGGTTTGGCATCGGTTTTCACCGCGATAAAAGAAGCAAGGCTGCCATTGAGAATGAATTGGAAAAGATACCCGGTATTGGTAAGCAAACTGCAGACAGCTTATTGAAAGCATTCCGGTCGGTAAAAAAGATAAAGTTATTGCCCGTATCAGA
>JBPOHG010000296.1:0-1904 GCA_052035835.1 Bacteroidota bacterium
CCAGCGCTGATAGCATTCCCACTTCACTCGGGCAGGAAGACCATGTGAGTATGGGTGCTATCAGTGGCAGAAAACTGAACCGGGTGTTAGATAACCTGGAATTCATCCTGGCCATTGAATTACTTTCCGCCTGCCAGGCCATTGAGTTCAGAAGGCCATTAAAGAGTTCGGTGCTATTGGAATTTGCGCATGATTATGTACGGGAGTATGTCGGTTTTGCAGAGGAGGACCGAATCTTTGCAGATGATATCAACAAGGTTGCCGGACTTATCAAAGATTTTTCTTTCGTAGAAAAGGTGAATGGAGTTGCTGCTTCAAAAGGCATTGAACTGAACAGCGGGTTTCAGGAGTTCTCAGCTCTGTAAGAATTTTTGTCACGCCGACGAAGGAGGCGTCTCAAAGACTAACAGGAAAGGATTCTATGTTTATCTATAAACAACAACATTACTACGTTTACATTGTCACAAATCCTGAACGTACTGTTCTTTATACTGGTGTAACTAATAATCTTTCACAACGACTAAAGGAACACTGGGCAAACAGGGGACAACCCAAAACCTTTGCCGGTAAATATTATTGTTACAATCTTATCTACTACGAATATTTCACTTACATCAATAATGCTATTGCCAGGGAAAAAGAAATAAAAGGCTGGAGAAGACAAAAGAAACTTGACCTTATTAAAATGATGAACCCTGACTGGACTTTTCTTAATCCTTCTGTTTGTGGTGGCTGGCCTCCGGAGGAAGTAGTAAAAAGGGGGTGAGCTTCCTGGAAAAAAGTAAGTCTTCAATCTTTCAGGGTCTTGTAATGCCGGGGAACGAGGCATCTCAAAGTTAGTTTACTATATAACAGGGCCACTTGTTGAGACTCCTCCTGCGTCGGAGTGACAAGACACTGAAAGCTCAATCAATATGTATGCAAACTGCGCTGGGTTTGAGGTCCCTCGTTCCTCGGGACGGCAAGAGAGTAACTCACAACTTCATCGCCGCTTCCAGTGCCAGCTCCATCATCGGCTTTAATGCTTTTTCTCTTTCATCGGCTGAGATCTTTTCATGAGTGGGTATGATATCAGAAACAGTGAGCAGTGTAGCAGCTGTTTTTCCCAAATGCTTTGCATTGGCAAACAAAGAAAAAGCTTCCATCTCCACCGCCAGGCATTTATTAGCAACAGCCACTTTGGGTATGTTGCTGTCTTTCCGGTAAAAAATATCGCTGGAATGAATATTACAATTCTTTAATGGTATGTTTAATTCTTTCGCCGCTTTCTTAATTGTTTTAAATGCTTTTCCCTGGTGGCGGATGCATTGGTCCTTTATGCCCCATGCATACCGGGCAAAAGTAGATTCGCTGGCTGCATAATCGACATTGATGAGATCAAATAGTTTCAGTTTGTTTGTATAAGCACCGCAGGTACCAATGCGTATGATAGTATCCACTTCATATTCTGTAAACAACTCGTAAGAATAAATGCCGATAGAAGGGCAGCCCATGCCACTGGCACCGATGGTAATTTCTTTTCCTTTATAGGTACCGGTGAAATAAAAAGCATTACGGGTCTGGCTGACCAACTTTGCCTGCTGTAAAAAATTTTCGGCAATGTATTTGGCCCGGAGCGGGTCACCGGGCATAAGGACAGTTCTGGCAATATCGCCTTTTTGGGCACTGATGTGAATACTCATTGGTTTGGTTTAAGTTTCTGAACCATGAAGATATTTAATTTGGCAGAGAATAACGACTTTTGCCATGAGTTATGAATGCTTAATTAAGAATTATGAATGTGGTTCCTGTCATTCAATATTCATAACTCATAATTCTTAATTTTCACTATTATGAGTACACTTACCAGCAACTACGATCCCGTTAAATACAAAACACCCACCGGCAGCAAGCTCAATTGTAAA
>JBPOHG010000208.1:0-17803 GCA_052035835.1 Bacteroidota bacterium
ATTACTTTCATCAGGGTAGGGCGATCAATATTTTCTGCCTCCTTGAATTCCTGGAACGATTCGATCAAGTTAATGCTTGCCATATTCCTCTCCGGCTTTTTTACCCGAAAATGATCGGGCCCCCGCCGGCAGGGGTTTTTGTGTTAATTAAAATTTTATAAGAACTTTTGTTTGTTTGATTTCCGAAAACGGGATGCTCAATTGTTGAAGCACTGCCTTTTTCCCTTTTCCTTCTGTAAATTCAATCTGTACGGCTACTTCGTCTACCCCTGTTAGTTTCCCCTCTGATTTTGTGCCATCCAGTTTATGAACCTCTACATTTCGGCCGAGGTTCTTATGGTACTGGCGTATCAGTTTTAACGGCTCATCAATGCCCGGGCTTGATACTTCCAGTGAAAAATCGCCATCCAAAAACATCGCCGCTTCCTCAATTTTCTTGTACAATGCCCTGTTGATCCTGATGCACTTCTCAATTCCCAGGCCACTATCCGCATCCAGGTAAATTTTGATATTGTTGGTAGGTTTTACTTTCATGTCTACCAGGAAAATATCACCTTCCAATAAAGGTTCCAGCAGGTTTTTTACGCTTTCAAGTTGTGTTTCCGTACTCATACCGATTACAAAAGAAGAAGGGAACGGCTCCGTTCCCTTTTGTTTATTCCTTTTTTCCGATGCAAATATACAAAACCATGCATTAACCGCCAAAATCCTGTTATAGCATCGCCTATAAAAATTAACAAACAGATATTTTGGGGAGATTTTACCTTTGGCATATGAATATCATCAGACTCGCCTGTGAGCTTTTTGTGATCTACCTGCTTTTTAAACTGGTATTCGATTTTATTGTGCCTGTTTACCGCACCACCAGGCAAATGAAACAAAAAATGAATGACCTGAACAACAGGGTTAACAAACAACAGCAAGAACAATTCTCAACAGGAACCAACAGCCCAAAACCCACACCCCAAAAGGATTTCAGCAAAGATTACATCGAATTCGAGGAGATGAAATAATTTATCTAAACAGCCCTATCCGTTCGATTCTTTCCCCAGGAAGCAATAAATGTGTTCTAAAACCCATTTCAGAAGCCGTTTCAATATTGGGGAGGGCATCATCAATAAAAATAGTCTCTTCAGCCTTTATCCCGGCGTCTTCAAGTACATATTCAAAGGCCTCTTTGCCGGGTTTACGCCATTTTATGAGGTGCGAAAAATAGGCCCGCTCAAAGTAGCTTTCCAGGGAGGGTGCCCCCAGCTCATGCCTCACTTTATGCTGCATTTCGGCCAGGTGGATTGAATTGGTATTGCTGAGCAGAAAAAGCCTGTACTTACCAGCTAGCCCATGTAGGAATTGCATGCTTTCGACCCTAAAATCTTGCAATATCGACACCCAGGCAACACGGATGTCCTCCCTGGAAGCGCCCATATTAGCCTGCTCTATCATAGTATCATAAAAATCCTGCTCCGAAATCCTGCCCGTTTCCAGCTTCTCAAATAGCGCATCGGCCGACAAGTGTGCGTATTTTTTTTCAAAATCTTCCACACCAAGATCTACGAAAGACCTGGTAACTTTTTGAAAATCGATGTTTATTAAAACGGCCCCCAGGTCAAATAAGATGTTTTTTATCCCGTTCATACGCTTTGATAAGGTTGCAAATATCTTCAAATCTAAGGTTAGAGCGCAGTTCTGTTGAAGTAAGTATGAAAAAAGGAGGTTACTGCGTAAGTGTAAAACCCGCAGTTCGTACATCCCGGCTATTGCCACCGATGAATAAATCAAAAGAACCGGGTTCGGCCATATACTCCAGTGCAGCATTGTAAAATTTGAGGTCGTTTACATGGATGGTAAAAACCAATTCCCGTTGCTCCCCCTTTGTAAGGAATACTTTCTGAAACCCTTTCAATTCCTTTACCGGCCTTACCAGGCTGGCAACTTTATCCCTGATGTACAACTGCACAGTTTCTTCCCCATCATAACTACCCGTATTCGTTACCGTTATTTTAGCCACAATACTGTCGGCAAAACCGATTACATTCCGGTTAAGGGTAATATCACTATAGGTAAAGTTGCTGTAACTTAAGCCGTATCCGAATGGGAAGCGGGGGCTATTCTTTACATCTGTGTAAGACGAAACATAAAAAAGTGTACTGTCATTTGGGGCAGGGCGCCCTGTATTAAGGTAATTATAATAAAGGGGTAACTGGCCGGTAGTTCTCGGAAAACTCATGGGCAATTTCCCGGAAGGGTTGTATTCGCCGAATAAAACATCGGCAATGGCATTCCCCGCCTGAGAGCCTAACCACCACGTGTATACGATGGCAGGGATATGGTCGGCAGCCCAGTTAAATACGAGCGGCCTCCCCGCATTGATCAGTAATACAACGGGCTTCCCGGTGGCATGTACCGCCCTGATCAGTTTTTCCTGCACGCCCGGCAATTCAATATTGCTCCTGCTCTTTGCCTCACCACTCATATCCCTTGCTTCCCCCATGCTCATGATCACAATATCTGCAGCTGCTGCAACGCTTACAGCTTCGGCAAAACCACTCGAATCATTGTCGTTGATATTACATCCTTTCGCATATACCATTTGAGAACCCTTTGACAACCTGTTCCTGATCCCATCCCATTGTGTTACGATGGTAGCGCTGTCATCGGGCCACTCCATGCTCCAAAAACCAAGGTTATCTCTTACCGCTTTTGCAAAGGGGCCAATAAAGGCAATCCGCCTGGTTTGTTTTGATAAAGGCAATATTTGTTTCTCATTCTTAAGCAATACAATGCTCTTCCTCGAAAGTTCCCTGGCGATACTCCGGTGCTCCTTATTTGCATACTGCTCTTTCTCCCTTTTGTCGTTGCAAAACCGAAAAGGGTCGTCGAATAAACCAAGTTCAAACTTTTTAACCAATACCCTTCTTACGGCATCATCCAGGATGTTCATACTTACTTTTCCTTCAGCTACCAGGGCCGGCAATTGATTTTTGTAGCAGCGGCTTTCCATATCCATATCGCATCCGGCATTGATGGCAGCCAGGGCTGCTTCATGCTCGTTTGCTACAAAACCATGATTGATCATTTCTCCAACAGAGCCCCAGTCAGACACTACCATACCGGTAAAGCCCCATTTTCCTTTCAGGATATTTCTTAGCAGGTATGCGTTAGCGGTAGCAGGAACACCGTTCAGGTCATTAAAAGAATTCATAAAAGTAGCTGCGCCTGCATCCAACGCCGATTTAAAGGGTGGGAGGTAGGTTTCCCACAACGACCGTTCGCTCATATCCACACTATTATAGTCACGGCCACCAATAGCCGCACCATATGCTGCAAAATGTTTGGCACAGGCCATAACTGCATCCACATTGCCCAATCCATTTCCCTGGAAGCCCCTTACCCTCGCTGCTGCAATCAGCGACCCCAGGTAAGTATCCTCACCCGACCCTTCCATCACCCTGCCCCAACGTGCATCTCTCGACACATCCACCATTGGCGCAAAAGTCCAGTGGATACCGCTTGCAGCCGCTTCAGTGGCTGCCACTCTTTCTGCTTGCTGAATAGCTGCGAGGTCCCAACTGGCTGCCTGAGCAAGTGGAATGGGAAAGCACGTGCGAAAACCATGGATCACATCCTGGCCAAATAGCAATGGGATTTTCAACCTCGACTGCATCGCCATTTGTTGCAGGGAACGGGTATGTTCAACACCAATCACATTTAGCATAGAGCCAAGCTGGCCATTCCTGATCTGAGCTTGTTTATCACCATCTTTTGTGATCGGGCCGGTATGGCTCCAATCGCCACTGTATTGATTGAGCTGCCCGATTTTTTCTTCGGTAGTCATCAGCGCCAATACCGAATCGGCCCGTTGTACAGGCGATTTTTTTTGTGCCTGGCATAAAAAAACCTGTGCTACTGCAATTGAAAACAGGCACAGGTTTTTAAAAGAATATAATTTCATTGAGTTGTTTTTTCCGGCTCTGTTGCAATGCCCGGCATCGTTGTGTCACTCACTTGTACTGCATGGCAAGGGTCAACCCTATTTATTCCATGTTATCCGTATCGATTTCACATCCCGTGAATTGGTGCCGATCATGATATCAAACTCACCAGCTTCCCAATCGTAAACAATGTTGCTATTATAAAATTTAAGGTCCTCAGGGGTAATGTTAAAAGTAATATCCCTGCTTTCACCTGCCTTCAAATCTACTTTCTGAAAACCTTTGAGTTCTTTCACCGGCCTGGTAATTGAGCCAACCAAATCCCTGATGTATAATTGCACCACTTCTTTTCCATTACGGCTACCCGTATTACTAACGGGAATGGTTACCGTTAAAGTTTGGTTCCCTTTCAATGAGGTACTGCTGGCTTTAATGTCGCCATAATTGAAACTGGTATAGCTTAATCCATACCCAAAAGGATACAGAGGATCGTTGGAAACATCCATATAATTTGACCTGAATTTCTCGAACCATTTACCAGCACCAAGTGGCCGGCCGGTATTTTTGTGTGCATAATACATCGGTACCTGCCCAATGTTTTGCGGGAATGTAGTCGTTAATTTTCCAGATGGGTTTACATCACCAAATAAAACATCTGCAATAGCATTTCCTGCTTCAGACCCTCCAAACCAAACATTCAGGATGGCCGGAACGTTTTTTTGTTCCCATACCAGTGTCATGGGCCTTCCGGCAAATAATACCAATACTACCGGTTTGCCGGTTTTTATCAATGATTCCAGAAGTTTGCGTTGCACATCCGGAATGCCGATATCGGTACGGCACGATGATTCCCCGCTCATTTCAGATGCTTCACCCAATGCTGCTACAATCACATCTGATTGTGCGGCAACTGCCAATGCTTCGTTCAGCATTTCCTCATCTGTTCTACGATCGCGGTTAACAGACCTGCCAAACATCGTTGCCCTTTCTTCATAAGCGCTGTCGGCCAAAATATTCGAACCCTTTGCATACAGCACCGTAGCATTGTTGCCCAACAGGTTCTGCAAGCCTTCTCTAACCGTGATGGCAGTTTTGAGGTCGGTGGCCACACTCCAGGTACCTGGCATGTTTTCTTTTGTATCCCCCAATGGCCCAATCAGTGCAACTTTACCCGATTTCTTAAGTGGGAGGATGTTATCCTGGTTTTTCAATAAAACAAAACTTTCGGCTGCAATGGTACGGGCAGCCTTGATATGTTCGGGTGTATAAATATCTGTTTTCACACGTTGCTCATTGCAATATTTATAAGGATCTGTAAACAGGCCCAGTTTATATTTTGCTTCTAAAATCAGCCTGCAAGCATCATCAATTTCTTTGAGGCTTATTTTCCCTTCCTGCAGTGACTTTTTTAAAGTGGTTAAGAACCCTTCCCCTACCATATCCATATGGATACCTGCTTTTAACGCAAGGGCAGATACCTGCTGAAGGTTACCCATTCCATGATCAATCATTTCATTGATACCTGTATAATCGGTTACTACAAAACCCCTGAATCCCCAACGCTTTCTTAATACATCGGTCATTAAAAAGCGGCTACCCGTTGCCGGTATTCCGTCTACTTCATTGAATGAGGCCATCACGCTTCCTGCACCTGCATCTACCGCTGCTTTATACGGTGGCATATATTCATTGAACATCCTAACCCGGCTCATATCTGTTGTGTTATAATCCCTTCCTGCTTCTGCAGCACCATACATGGCATAATGTTTTACACAGGCCATAATGGTATTCCCTTTTGCCAAATCATCCCCCTGGTACCCGATCACCATCGCTTTTGCAATCGCTGAACCCAGGAAAGGGTCTTCACCACTCCCTTCGGCGATTCTTCCCCACCGAGCGTCCCTTGCAATATCTACCATGGGAGAAAACGTCCAGTTAATACCATCGGCACTTGCCTCTACCGCAGCTATACGGGCCGATTGTTCTACGAGTTTCATATCCCATGTACAAGAAAGGCCCAGCGGGATAGGAAAAGTTGTTTGATAGCCATGTATTACATCCATACCAAACAACATGGGTATTTTAAGCCGCGTTTCCTCTACTGCCACTTTTTGTACATCCCTGATTTTTGCCAGCGACTTTATATTAAACAAACCCCCGACTTTTCCTTCGCGGATTTTTTTTCCGATATCAGAATTGGAAGCCTGGCCGGTTACAATATCGCCCGAGCCAGGAAGATTTAACTGCCCGATTTTTTCATCTAAAGTCATTTTTTTCATCAATGAGCTTATAAACTGGTTCATGGCAGCATCACTTGCCGGCTTTTTCTGCTGTGCCTGTGTAGAAATGGCAAAGACCATCAATAGGAAAAAAGAAATCCGCTTCATTTTATTTTATTTATTCTTTCAGTAAAAATGGGGTTATGGCTTCCTGCCAGATTTTATACCCGTTGGAATTCAAGTGTAAACGATCTGGTAAAAATATATCTTCCCTGATTTTATCTTCCTGGCCCATCATCTGCATGAACACATCTACAAATGCTACATTTTTATGTTGAGTAAGGAAGCCTTTTATTGCTTTATTGCTTTGCCTTACTTTAGAAAGCAGGTGTGCCCTTACCGGACTGGGTTTTATTGAAATATATACGATATGTGCCGATGGGATTTTTTCCCTGATGATGCGAAATAGTTTTTTAAACCTGTCTAAGACATGTAAAGCAGTAACGGTATCGGAAGCAGCCAGGTCATTTTCACCGCAATAAATAACAATTTGTTTGGGCTGATAGGGTGTAATAAGGTCATCTGCATACCTGATCATATCTGTAAGTGACGAGCCGCCGAAGCCACGGTTGATAATACTGTACCCCGGAAAATAATTGGCTATACTATCCCACATCCTGAATGAAGAACTCCCTACAAAAAGAATACTGCCTTTCCCGGGAAATGAAACACTGTCTTGTTTCTTAAACGCTTCCACTTCATCGAAAAAAGGGGGCTGCTGCGCTTGAACGCACAACAGCCCTGATAACCAAAATAGACACGCTATGAAAAAAAATCTTGCCAATGATTCAGTTGAATGGAATGATTAATCTGCCTTTAATACTGCACTTCTCTCCGATACACCATTTTCATTGATGGCTTCAATAGAGAAATAATATGTTTTATTCTTATCCATCGCCTTAAACCAATATTCATTCACATCATGTATCATGATGCAGGAATATAGTTTGCCGGGTGAGGTTCCATAATATAAATTGTACGCATATGCATTGTCTACCGGTTTCCATTTAATATATGCACTTCGTTTATCCTTTTCGGTGCGCAATACAATCAATGGATGTACTGGTGCAGGTTTTTGACCTTTACCAAAACCAAAAACACGCAACCCGCTGATGGCAAACTTGCCTGTTGGCATATGGATGTTTTCCAATTTAATAAATCGTGCCTGCACCGGCTTGTTCAACTCTACATAATCATGCGGCACATCAGTTTTATTGTTGCTTTTGTCGGATAAGATTTCCCATTTCTTCCCATCTATAGAATAGTACAATTTATATTGATGGTAAACGCCGGAAGATTTCCCCAGGAACTCCGCATCCTGGTCGGCATAGTTAATTTGCACTGCATAAACATCGGCAATGGCCCCCAGGTCGCTTTGTACCCATTCGCCTTTATCAGCACTTATAGCGCTCCAGTAGGTTTTGATGCTCTCATCAACAATATTATTTGCATTATAACTAGCCAGGGTAGACGAAACAGTTACCGGCTTTTTATAATTCAGCAACATCCAGCCGGGGCCAGTAGCGCTGCTGTTACGATAAGCGGGGAGGTATTGTGGGTAATCTCCAAATGCGGTATTGCAATACATCATGCCATCTTTATCGAACCCGGCCGGCCAGATACCTATCCTTCTTTCAAATGTATTTTTCACACACACTATGCTGGTTGAAACATGCCACCAGTAATTATTTTTATCCTGGAATGAAGATCCGTGCCCTGCACCTCTTGAAAACCCGCCCGGCTTAAAACTATATGGATCAGACTGAGGGGTAAATGGCCCAAGGGGGCTTTCCCCAACTACAACACCATCTGCATAGCCACTGAATTCTGTTCCCGGGGCTCCAAATTGAAGATAGTACCTGCCATTGTGTTTGTTCATGGTTGCCCCTTCAATAAAGGGATCGAGAAAAGTATTATCCATATGTTCTCCAAACCTTTGCCATCCGTAACGGTCCTGTTCGAGCAGGTACATTTCTTTGCGGGTGCCTTTAGGCTGGAAAGTTTTTCTGTCGAGCTCAACCCCATATAGCGGGAAACGATTGCTGCTGCCATTATACATATAAAGCCGGCCATCCTCATCCGTAAAAAATGCAGGGTCCCATCCACCGATATCGAATGAATCAACCAGCGGTTTCCATTCATTGGCTTTTGGATTGGTACTCATCCAAATGGTGAATTTATTAGTGTAAGTAGACCCAAAAACAATCATGGTATCCCCTATCACGCCAACAGCGGGTGCACACAATTCATCATAGCCTTCATTCCATGGACGAAGGAATTTCCTTGAGATAAAATTCCATTGAAGCATATTATCGCTCCACCAGTAACCCCATTGGTTGGTTGAAAATAAAAAATACTCGTTCTTATAATTTACAATCACAGGATCAGCAGTTGCACGGTGTTTCCCCCACTCACTAAAATTTGGAATGGGTGTATAGCCGTAATCAATGTTAACAGGGTTGCAATATGTTTTTTGCTGAGCTTGCACCCCAGGTACCATACAAGCCATTAAACAAACAACTAATAGCCGCCTTGATATTTTGCAGATTGCTATCATTATTTTTTCTTCAGCGGTTTAATTGATTTAATTTGTTCGGCAGTAGCAGGTTTAATGCTGATGGCAAATCCCCCACCCGGAGCCATCCTGATATTTGCTTTAGAAGATGCTGATACAATAAACGAATCTATCGTGTATGCCTCAGGGTTATCTTTCCAGTGGGCATTGTCGGCATCCCTGTAAATCACAGCTACATATTTCTGCCCCTTATCGAGGAAAGAAAAGTCAACCGTATAGGCACGTGCATTTTCATCTGTGATACCGCCAACAAACCAATTGGCAGCATCTTTTTGTTTGCGTGCGATGTATATATAATCTCCTGGTTCTGCATCCAGCACCCGGGTATCATCCCAATCAACCGCCACATCCCGGATAAACTGAAATGCATCGGGTTTTGCTTCATAATTTTCCGGGAGGTCTGCAGCCATTTGTAACGGGCTGTACATGGTAATATAAAGTGCGAGCTGTTTTGTAAGGGTTGTATGCACCTGTTCTTTTTTATCCTTATTGTAATGGCTCATTTTAATTTTAAAAATTCCCGGGGTATAATCCATCGGCCCACCCATCAGCCTCGTAAAGGGAAGAATGGTTTCATGGTCGGGCGGGTTTCCTGCACTCCAGGCATTGAATTCATTTCCCCGTGCGGCTTCACAAGCCAGGAAATTAGGATAAGTGCGGTGCATTCCTGTAGGGCGTACGGGTTCATGCATATCAACCATGATTCCGTTGTCGGCGGTGGCCTTTGCTACCCTTTCATAATGCTTTACCATCCATTGTCCGTCATGGTGTTCGCCCCTTGGAATAATTTTCCCTACATATCCCGTTTTCACAGAATTCATGTTGTACTTCAGCATCAGTTGGTAGGCTTTGTCCATATAACGTTCGTAGTTGGTAACAGAACCCGAAGTTTCATGGTGCATGATGATCCTCACATTTTTTTGCTTTGCGTAGTCATTAATGCCTTTCAGGTCATAGTCGGGGTATGGTGTAAGAAAATCAAATACATCTTCCTTCCATTTACCAAACCAATCTTCCCAGCCGGTATTCCATCCTTCTACGAGGACACCATCGAAACCATATTTGGCAGCAAAGTCAATATAACGTTTAACGTTAGCCGTATTTGCTCCATGAGGTACACGGGTAGTTTGCTGAGAACCAACCTGGCCCCCACTGTAATCCCAGCTGGAAGTGCCTACATGCATTTCCCACCAAACACCTACATATTTCTGCGGTTTAATAAAGGACGTATTGTTGATTTTAGAAGGTTCGTTACAATTAAGAATAGTTTTTGAAGCCAGCAGGTCGGCGGCACGGTCACTCACCAATATTGTTCGCCAGGGGGTTTTTGCAGGTGTAATAAGATAGGCCTTATTGCCAACCCCATCGGGTACCAGGTGCGAATGAAATGTTAGATTGCTTTTGTTGAGAATAAGGTTCATGGCGGGATAATTACTCAGCGCCGCTTCATGAATATTGATATACAAGCCATCGGCAGATTTCATCATCAGCGGAGTTTGAACAGCATTGGTATCAAAGAATGATTTTGCATGTATCTCCTGCGCAAATGTTCCTCCAGATGCATCAATTTTTGAAAGGCTGCTGTTGTAGTATGCATATTCATTGGTATCATAGTCGCCCGGAATCCAAAATGCATTATGGTCTCCCGTCATTCGAATCTGCGATAGTTCATCGGCAACAATAAAATGCATGAGATTGGTTTGCTCGGGGAACTCATACCTGAATGCAATACCATCGTTATAAACCCTGAAAACAATATTGATCCTGGTTTTTTCTTTAGATAAATCAGCCAGGGAAAGTTTTAATTCACGGTAGTGATTGGTAATAGATTTTGTTTCACCCCAAACCGGCTCCCAATTTTCATTTACATACGAGGAATCTACTGCCTGCCATTCGAAACTGGTTAATGTCCTGGCCGGTTCACTTAACCTAAATCCCAGCGTAGAAGGCGCTACGACCTGTTTTCCTTTGTACTGTAAACCATATACCATTACTCCATTTCCATTACCTGATACGGATAATTTAACCGATTGGTTGGGCGAATACATTTCTATGGTTTTTTGAGCATCAGCAAAAAACCATGACAATACAAATATTACTGTTAACAGTTTCGTTTTATACATATCCCTTTTGTTTGGCATTAAGATACAATCTTTATCAGTTTTTTAGATGTGGCGATTCAAAACCGAGTTTTTTCAATCCTGTTTTTATTTCAGGGCAGCTCATAAATAAATTCCATAATAAGCCCGACCTGTAATTTTCAATCATCACAATGATGGGGCCCTGGTCGATGGCCAGGTGGCTTTTTGCATACCAGTTCTGCGTTTCATTGAAAGCGTCTATAAAACCATATTCGCTCCAAAGTTTATCTCCCAGATTATAATAAAAATGCTTTAATGCTTTCATGGAGTATTCTGGTGTATAGGGAAACGCAGAAAGTGCTGCTGTAGGTGTGATGGTACCCTCGTCGTTGGTGGGGGAATAAGCATTATACCCATTATACGTATCGCTGGCCGTTAATCCCCAGCAATGTTCGCCATAGCCTTTAAATTTCTTCGGGTTATCTATACAATATGCCCGGTTAATCAAAGTATGATTACGGTTCTGTTCCCAAAAATTGGCATACTGGTCTTTAAGGCCCCGCGGATCGAGCCCCAGGAACGAATAATGAGAAAAGAATAACGGCCCGCCATAATCGAATCCCAGCGGAAGCGTATGACTATAAAAAGTTTTCCCGTTCTTAAAAAAACTGCTTTGAGCCCATCCCCTATGATATACATCGGCGCTTACCGGGTACCTTTCGCCACTGGCAGCCAAAACATAAACAATCATACACTCATTAAAACCACGGATGGGGAAGTTCATCGCCCATCCATTGTTGGGGCTCCAATGCCAATACAACACTTCCTCTCCTCCTTTTGTAAACCAATTCCATTCAATGCCTTCCCATAACCAGCCGATCTTATCCCTTACTTCACGTTCTACCGGATTATCGGCATTGAAATATTGGCGGGCACACAACAATCCCTGGAAAAGGTAAGCACTCTCTACCAGGTCGGCACCATCATCTTTTCTGCTAAATGGAATGGTTTTCCCGGTTTCCCCATTCATCCAATGTGGGAACACACCGTGATAGCTATCTGCTTTTAACAAAAAGTTCAGCATCTTCCGCATAAACCTCGCAGCTGTATCCCTGGAAATCCACTTCCGTTCAGTAGCAACAATCACCGACATTACGCCAAAGCCGGTGCCACCAATCGTTACTGTTTCATGGCCATAACCAAAATTGGTATTGCTTCTTTCCCTGGATAAGCCGCTAACAGGGTGCGCAAAATCCCAGAAATATTTAAACGTTTGCTGTTGTACCAAATCGAGCAATGCACTATCGGAAAGGGATAGGGGACGTTTCACCCCCTGCTGGCTCATTGCTGTTACTACCAGTATGATTGAGAAAGTAATTGTTAAAAAACCTTTTTTCATATCAATTTATAATTACAGGTAAGGCGCTGTAAATCCCAGGTTTCGCATTCCATTTTTAACTTCTGGGGCACTGGTAAACAGGTTCCATAACAATCCTGTTCTATAATTTTCAATCATGATTATAATGGGTCCTTGGTCAATAGCCAGTGTTGAATTGGCAAACCAGGTTTCTTTCAGTGAAAAAGCATCTGTGAAACCATATTCGCCCCATATTTTATCCCCCAGTTTATAATAAAAGAATTTTAGTGCCGCCATCGACTCTGCCGGTGTATACGGAAAAGATGACAATGCCGCCGTTGGTGCAATAACACCGATATCATTTGTTGGCGAACTGGCAGTATATCCATTTGGGATATCGCTGGCCGTTAGTCCCCAGCACAGGTTACTGTACCCAAAATGGCCCGAAGGATTGGTAACACAGTGCCGGTAATTGATCAGGCTGTGATTGGCATTTTGAGTAAAGTAGTTGGCATAGGCATCGTTCAATTGGTTGGGGTTGATCCCCAAAAAAGAATAGTGCGCAAAGAAAAGCGGCCCGCCATAAGGTTCGCCTAACGGCAACTGATAGCCGAAGTATGTGTTGTTGTTGGCCATTGATCCGTTCCTGGCCCATCCCTGGTCGTACACCGTCCGGGGAATCGAATGTGTTGTTGATGAAGCAGCCAGTACATATGTGATCAGGCATTCATTCCATCCACGAATAGGCATATTCATTGCCCATGCGCTGTTTGGGCTCCAATGCCAGTACAGCACCTGCTGGCCGCCTTGCCGGAACCAGTCCCATTCTACCGCATCACAAATATTATTAATATCGGCCCTGAGATTGGTTTCTGCCACACTAACGGCATCAAAATATTGCCTGGCACATATCAAACCCTGGATGAGGTAAGAAGTTTCTACGAGATCTGCACCATCATCATTCGCACTGAAAGGTACTACGGCACCAGTGGAGCCATTCAACCAATGCGGAAACGCTCCATGAAAACGTTGAGCCGTATTCTTTAGAAAAGCTACGATGGTTTGCATCCTTGCCAATCCATCAGCTCTTGAGATAAAACCCCGGTTTACCGCAACTGGAATAGCCATTATACCAAATCCAGAACCGCCGCTCGTTACCACATCGCCTGAAGAATTTCTCTCGCGTGCCAAACCGCTCACTGGATGGGCAAAGTCCCAAAAGTATTTAAAGGTTTGCCTTTGAACGAGGTCGAGCAAGGCGTTGTCTGATATAATGGGGAATTTATCAGAAGAATCAATCGCTGTTGTAATCCTGAAAGACTGGTCGGAACTGAGGTTGGTATTACCCACCGATTTAACCGACCTGGTAATAGCTACCAGGTACGGGGTGATGTATTTCATGGCGCTGTTGGTTGTAACCACAACCGTACTATCATTGTTTTCATAACCAACATTCAAACCTACATTGTTTGTGGATCTTTCCTTCACTGATATGGCCGCAGCTACAGATGAACGGTCTACCTTATTGTTAAAACCGAACCGAATTGCCGCATTCGCTTTAATATTGTAATTAACTGAGGTAAGCAAGGCCGGTTGTTGATCAATTTTTACAGAAGTCAACAAAAAAGTAGAGGGTGCTGGGGGGCCAGGCGGGTTGTCATCGCCCCCTTTGCTGCAAGCCGCCATGAGGTAGCTAACGGTAACGAATAGTAGTATTTTTTGAAACAGGTGCATAATTTACTGCAGTTTGGTAAATCCTAAAATACCAAGGTTGCTATTGAATGGGGCCTCGAAACCAGTTCTGCTGCCTTGCCATTGATCCAAAGGAAGTAAGGTGTTTTGATATTCCCCTGGTTCATCACAACCACCACAGTTTTCCCGTCGGGGTTTTTAAAAGCAGTAGTAAGCAGCTGGCTTCTGCTGGCGCTACTAATCACCCTTTTTGCCCCGGGTTGTATGAACTTCGAAAAATGCCCGATATAATAATAGGCATTTGTATACTTCAATTGGCCGGTACGTGTGTCGCCATGCACCGGTGCAAAACAGAAATTTTGTACATGGTTGGGGCCACCGGTTTCATCCAGCAAAATATTCCAGTCGGTAAATCCCACCATCCCATTGTTGAAATCATGTATCATAGAGCTGCCATATTCTTCACCGAGCACCCAGGCATTGTACCTCGTTGAGTCAAAGCTTTCGGCACAGCCTTCTGTAAAAAATATATTTTTATCAGGATAGGCTTCCTGCACCCGCTTCAGGTTTTCATACATGGGCTGGCCGCCACTCCAATCTTCATACCAGTGAAAGCCTATGCCCCAGATATATTTTGATGCAGCAGGGTCATTAAAATATTTTTGTGCCCGCTGGTAAATGATATCCCGGTTGTGGTCCCAAACGATCACTTTCACATCTTTGAGCCCTTCCTTTTCTAAAGTTGGTCCCAAATGATTTTTCAGGAAATTGGTTTCTTCATCAGCAGTATAGATACAACTTTCCCAACGTTGCTTTGCCATTGGTTCATTTTGTACAGAAATGGCCCAAACAGGTATGCCTGCTTTCTGGTATTCTTTGATAAACTTTGTGTAATAGAGCGCCCAGCTATCATAAAATTCTGGTTTCAATTTACCCCCTTGTAACATGTCATTATTGTCTTTCATCCAGGCGGGTGGGCTCCAGGGGCTGCCAAACAAATTCAATGTACCTCCGGCAGCAGCCATCGCTTCTTTGATCATTGGAACTTTATACTTGAGGTCGTGCCCGATATTAAAAGAAGTGAGCCCTTTATCACCTTCCTTTACATACGTATACATATCGCTACTGAAATCGCAACTATTGATATTCGTCCTTGCTACCGTATACCCTATGCCATCTTTTTTATCGAAATAGGCTTTCAAGAGTTCCTGCTGCTGAGCTTTTGGAAGCTTATAAAATGTTTCAGCTGACGCATCGGTAATGGCAGCCCCAATTCCAAAAAAGGTTTGGAAGGTTTTTTCCGGATCAACAAACACAGCTATTTCGCTTTCAAGCGGCTGTGGCTTATCTTTAAACTCTAAAGTATCAGTAATGGATAAACGCAAATCACTGCTATCGGCAGTTGTATATACTATGACTTTTTTCCCTTCGGTTGAAAAAGGGGCTTTACCTGCTTCGCCCGTTGAAACTGTGGCTGTTTTTTGGTCCTTGCAGGAGAATAAAACTGCAGCTGCAAAAACAATAAACGATTTTTTCATATGTTGGTTTTACATGTAAAAAATGCAAATCAAATAATTACCATACATAAGTAGCTACGGCACCTGCTGCCAGTGATGTAAAGGCATATTGGCCTTTAAACCCGATGTTGAAGCCTACGCCACTATTGCTTTTGTTTACCACTACCAGCACTTTTTTACCAGCCGGGGTCCTGAATGCAACCGATGGTACATTCGCAACGCTTGAACTGGATATTCGCACCGATCCTGCCGGAACAAATTTAGAAGCATGTGCTACAATATAATAGCCCACATTCCTGTTGAAATTAGACCCGTTAATGGTGATGGCTCCTTTACATTCTGTGCAACCGCCCGGGGTATGCGGACCGAATGATGCATCGTTTGCAAGGTTCCATTCCAATCCGGTTTTACTCCAGTTGCGCATCGATCCGATAATCACATTCTCAAGATGCCATTTCAGGTCGCCATCAAAGCTGCCATTAGCACCCGTCCATTGCTCTGTGAAATACAGGTTTTTATCAGGATGTGCCGTTTTCACTGTTGAAAGTGCACTGATATCGCCACTATAAAGATGAAATGCCGATCCATCGATATATGCTTTGGCGGCCGGATCATTTAGAATAGAGATGGGGTAATTGGGGTTATCACAGTTATGGTCCCAAATAATAATTTTTGTATTGATGCCGGCTGTTTGAAAAGCAGGGCCCAGATGGTTCTTCACAAAATCGGCCTGTTCCGTAGAAGACATCACCATACTGGGATTGTTTCCGCCGTGTTGGGGTTCGTTTTGAATCGTAACTGCGTCTATCCTGATTCCCTTTGACTGCATCTGCTGGATATATTTCACGAAGTACTGGGCATATGTGCCGTAATAGGCCGGTAATAAACTACCCCCGATTGAGCTACCATTGGTTTTCATCCATACTGGCGGGCTCCAGGGCGAACCCATTATTTTAATACCGGGATTGATGGTGAGGATTTGTTGCAATATGGGAATCAGATCGGCCGTGTCATTCGACAAACTGAATTGAGCCAATGTGGGGTCTGTTTGGCCAACCGGAAGATCATTATAACTGAAAACAGATTCACTCAGGTCAGAAGCACCTATACTTACACGTAAGTAACTAACCCCAATTGAATTTTCACCCGAGCCAAACAATTCGTTCAACAAAGCCGCCTTCTGTGTGGTACCCATTCGATTGATGAGCCAGGCACTGCCCCCAGTGAGGGTATAACCAAATCCATCAATTGACTGGTAACCTGCGGCAGAATCAATTTCAATCTTTCCATATCCGGCTGTTGCAGATGCTGTAAAGTTAATAGGGGTTTGTTTTTGCAATAAACTCGACTGGTCGCCCCTGGTAAGCCATGAATCAATAGCAGCACCGTTATTGTTATTATTATTGTTGTTGTTATTATTGCTTCCAACTTCCGATTTTTTGCATACCCCGCAACTGAACAAGGTAACAAATGAAATAAGCACCAGCGATAACCTGTTTTTTTTCATTTCTAAAATATTTTTTAATACTACTAACCGATCTATTTGTTAACCACAAACCTTACACCACATTTCTCATACTTACATAATCTTCAAGAAATCTTACCAAAGCACTTCAACCCTGCACTGCTGATAAATTATTAAAACCTTCTTATAGCTCCATTAGCCATTAAGGTTTTCTTTCTTTCAAAAACAACATTGTATTGCTATTTCTGCCAACTATTAATTTGTGCTGTTCTGCACCAGTCCTGATCCACTTCAAATCCCTTATTTCTCCATCAACATTTGGCAATCGCTCTTTGGTAACAAAAACAGCCCTCTTATTATCATATGCAAACGTGACGGGCAGCATTGCATCATATTGGCCTTCGTATGGAACGGCCCCGTAGAAATTCCCTCCAGCCATCCATGTGCCCTTCGTTTGAACAGAGGCATTTGTAAATGAAAAAACAGGCGAAAGCTGGCATTCATCGGGCAAGGGCACCTGTTTGTAATTTCCTTTCCCATCATTGATAAAGCATGCCGACATGAGCGTTTCTGCTTTTAGTTCCCGGAAATCCTTAAACAGGTCATAGAACATATACTGTACTGTTTTACCTGCTACTTCGCTATAGGTTAAATAAGCTTTCTTCAAAACGGGCAATGGCCTTTCGAGTTCATCTTTTGCCAAAAATGTGTACTCATTTCCATCGATTGTATAGCACATCACAGATTCGGATGAACCATTTTTATCGAAATCTTTTACATACAATTTAAGTGGGCCGTTTTTTCCTGCATATAGTTTAGAATTACATCCCCAATTGCCGGCAAGTAAGTCATCGAAGCCATCTCCGTTTACATCAGCCGATACGACACTTTGCCAGAGGCCTGTG
>JBPOHG010000320.1:0-9870 GCA_052035835.1 Bacteroidota bacterium
TCGACATATTTATCAGCAAATTTGATGCAACGGGAAACTTTATATGGGCAAAAAGCCTTGCATCTGGAGGGGATAACATTGCCAATGCTGTTACGGTTGATAGTGATGGTAATATTCTATTAACTGGCTATTTTATATCTTCCATGGATGTAGACCCGGGAAGCGGAGTCATAAACCTGGTTGGGCCTTTTGGGGCTTCTCAGGATATCTTTATTTGTAAGTTGAATGGAGATGGCGAGTATATCTGGGCAAAAGCAATTGGGAGCAACTCATTAGATCAAGCTACCGGTATTGCTACTGATGAACAACAGCATGTGTATGTGTTTGGTGATTATGGCGGAACAATTGACGTAGATCCAGGTGCAGGTACCGTATTTTTTTCACAGCAAACCAGAGATGCCCTAATATTAAAATTGGATGCATCGGGCAACTATGTAAATGCTACTCAGATTGGAAGTACCGGCCAGCAAATGTCGTACGGATTGAAATACAAGCATGGCAACCTCCATACCTGCACTTATAATGGAGTGCAGGTAATGGTTTCAAAATATGACACCGCTTTACAACTAAATTTTTCAGCTATCACCAGCTCAACTTCCGGAAATGCTAAACCCAATGCAATTGATGTTGATGAATCGGGCAGTATTGTGGTGTCGGGCAGTTTTGCCGGTACCGTTGATTTTAATCCCGGCCCGGGTGTTTTTAACCAAACATCGAACGGCACTGTAAATTTTGATCTTTTTGTGCTAAAACTCAACAGGCATGGAGATTTCCTATGGGTAAAGACGATGGGGAGTGCCAATAATGAATTTAATGCTGATATAGCAGTTGATAGGAATGGTGACATATATATTGCAGGCAATATTAGTTCACCTGTTTATTTTGAACCTGCAAACCCAGACGCTTATATCGTACCTCAGAACGGGAGTGGAGATATTTATATCAATAAGATTGGAAGGGCTGGCAATTTTTTGTGGGTTTACAGGATTGGAGGAAACAACAATGAAAATGGGAGAACGGTTTTTGCTGATGTTGATGGAAATCTTTACGTCGGTGGTAATTTTATTGGCACAACTGATTTTAATCCAGATCCGGCAAATACATATGAATTAACTGCAACGACCGGAGCGTCTTCTGCTTATGTTTTAAAATTGGCCAGGAACAATAAAATTTCAGGAGTTGTTTACCTGGATGTTAACAATGATGGTATTCGGCAACCTGGTGAATCTGTTATCAGAAATGTTCTAACAGAAGCCAACCAGCCACCATTGATCCGTCGTTTTGGCGTAACCGATAGTGAGGGCGTGTATGATATTTTTGTAGATACCGGTACCTTTGAGATCAGCCTGCCCAATATTCCACCCTACCATACGCAACTGGTTTCCAGCTATACGGTGCAGTTTGATTCTGCAATTGGTGGAAGTAGTTTAAACAATGATTTCCCTTTGTATCCTATTCCGGATGTGAAGGATCTCAGTATAAAAATTGTTCCATATCAATTGCTCCGTATCAACTATGCATTTTTCATAGATGTAGTTTGCAGGAACACCGGCACAACCACCCTTTCGGGTTCCATCCAATTTACACACGACCCACAGTTGCTTTATTTACTGAGCAACCCTTCACATGATTTGTACACTTTCCCAACGGTGAGCTGGAATTTTACCAATCTTCAACCCGGACAAACCTTGATAAAAACTGTGAGGCTTTTTGTGCCATCCAATGTTCCAATAGCCGCCCAGATAACGCAGGTAGCTTCCATATTACCGGTTATCAATGATACAACACCTGTGAATAATAAGGATTCAATTGTGCAAGTTGCTTCATCCAGTTTCGACCCCAATGATAAGCAGGTACTTCCTGCCGGCCCTATAACCACCCAGTTTATTACTGCAGATAGTACGTTGTTTGAGTACCTGGTTCGATTTCAGAATACCGGAAATGATACCGCTTTTCTTGTAATCATTGAAGACAGTATTCAGCCTACTTTAGATATCAACACATTGCAAGTCATCTCTGCTTCTCATGATTACCGGGTAGAAATAACAGATGATCATATATTGCGAGTCATATTTGAGAATATCCAGTTGCCCGATTCAACCACCAACGAACCATTAAGCCATGGATATATTTTGTTTCAAATCAAGCCATTTCAAAACCTGAGTGCCGGAACATTTATTAACAATAAAGCTGGCATTTATTTCGATTTCAATTCCCCTGTTATTACCAATGAAACATCCAATCTTGTTATTTCAGTGATCCCAGTACAACTAAGGTTTTTTCAACTTCGATCGCTTGATTGCAAAAAGGTGGAAATTAGCTGGGAAACAGAACATGAACAAAATAACAGCCACTTTATCATCGAACGAAGTGCAGATGGCATACAATGGTTGCCGGTGCGAAGGATAGCAGCTCAGCAATATGTGTATGGGTTGAGAAGCTATGCGGCTTACGATACCTTACCGGGTAAAGGCATTTATTATTATCGCCTGAAACAAGTTGATATGAACGGAATGGAAACAATTTCTTTTGTTCGCAAAATCGTATGTGATCAAGGATACCGTGTTGACGTTTTTCCAAATCCATTTTCGGATGTTATCAACGTTGCATCTTCCCTTCCATTCAAGTATGAAATTATTGATAGCCATGGTAAAATAATCCTGTCGGGGATTCATCTTTCAACAACAGTAAAAAAATTAAATCTTAGCAAAATGTCAAATGGGATTTATTTCCTTAGAATGTTTACAGAGGGTGGCGTTTCAGTTCATAAAATTGTAAAAAATTAGTAGGGACGAGATTTTTTTTTCTTTTAGTTAAATGAAATGGTATTAAAAAGCAAGCCGCCATCATTAGCATTTAATAATGTTTTTTTTAAGATTTTCAAAGGCGCGAACTAATACTTATCAAATTGCTATAATAGTTGCAATATGGAAGAAAATCAATACCACATTACGCTGATGAATTGGAAGACAAAGGAAGAAAAGCAGTTGACAGATAATACTTATAAATCCCAACAGGCACCGGTATTTGTGGAGCCTCAACCTTTGATTGTTCTCATTCAATACAGTTTTTAGTTATCATAGATTTTAGTTGGAAAATTAAAGTTGCTGTATCCCCCATTCGGGTAGTTTTTGGGGGATATTGTTATTTTGAATCTAAAAAAAAATATTTTTGATCTGCCCGTTGCCAATTCCCGTAACCCGGTTTATCGCATTGGTTTACAAATTGTTTTGTGGCAATAGCTGCATTACCCCGGGAGATTAATTGCACTAGTATCTTCCCCTGCCGGTTCGTATTTGCGAACCGGCTTTTTTATGGAGCAGATATATATTGGGCAGTGCATCACCTGCGGTACTGACTGGGATCATTTTTTCTGCATCCCCGTATTTATAATTTAGTATCGTTAAGACAATATCCTGTTGGCAACCAAATTTATTCACGAAAATCTCAAAGCAATGGCTACAAATTTTAATGACAATTTTACCGGGCATTATGAAGGTGACCCTTATGCCAATACACCATTGAAGTTTCTTACGGCCAGTTCCATCATTGGCGATAAGGTACTCAACAATGAAGATGAGCATATGGGTTCTATAAAAGACATTATGCTAGATATCAGGGTTGGAAAAATTGAATACTATGTAATTGAATTCGGAGGGTTCCTCGGTATAGGAGAAAAATTCTTTGCCATTCCATTTCATTTATTAAAGGTGGATGAGGAGAAAAAAGTTTTCCGTTTCAATGAAAAAAGGGAAACACTGGAAAAAGCGCCCGGCTTCGATAAGCATCACTGGCCCGAAACCAATGAACATAAAACCGCCTATGTGGAGGAAAGCTGGAGTTTCTGGGACAATCCCGGTTAAAAATGTTAAAGCGTTTATAAAGCCTTGCACCGGTAAAGATTCTGATTTATTTTTATTTCAGCATGCATGATGTTGAAATATATACCCCTGTAACTGAGATAGGCTCCTTTATTGGTAGTAGGAAGACGAACGGAAGGGTTATAGAATTTTCGAAGAACCAATTTTATTTTCTGCTGCATGGTACCTTCATCGGCATCATTTTATTGTACCAAGCGGTTTGGTTATTCAGTAACAGCACCATCGCAGCATGCCGTGTTTATCCAGGCCCATATAAGGAAAGAAGAAATATTGAACCAGGTACGCTGATGTATGCTTACCGTGCTGCAAATAATGAAATATACACAGGTGAAACAACCCGCAATGGGGTGCCATTGAAGCAGGAAACCGTGCAGGTAAGGTATTTGAGTTTCGCCCCATCCATTTCAAGGCTAGATAACTATGAAGGAAATTGGCTTGGATTCCAAATCGCATGGTTGATCTTTTTCGTTATTACCAGTATGATCTTCTTTATACCTAACGATACCATGCCAAAGAACAGCTACATATATTTCACCAGGAAGAAGCCCTGGATTCATATGATCGTGAAATAACTGTTAACCGCAGTTACATCAGCGTATAAGCACTACCGTTCCCTTTAGTTGTATAAGTTTACCATTGTTACCAATTCCACTAATCATCCAGGTATAAGTCCCTATGTCCTGTGCTTTGCCTTTAAAACGCCCATCCCAACCTTTAACTGAAGCATTAGCATTGAATACTATTTGGCCATACCGATTAAATACCCTGAACCAATTCGTAGAACGTATGCCCACTTCAACCGGAATGAAATAATCATTGAGCCCATCATTGTTCGGACTAAACGCATTGGGAAGATAGTAAGCTGGGCCCTTAAATACTTTAATATGCACACTGTCCTTACCTATACAGCCGGCAGCATTGGTTACCGTTAGGTAAAAGTCGTATGCAGGTTCAGTTAACGTCGCTACCGGGTTGGCAGTATTAGAACCGGTTACTGTGGCATTTGACGGCAACCAGGACCATTCAAAATTCCCATTGCCCGAACCAGTCAATTGGTAAGGTGTTCCATATACGGCAATGCCGTTTTCACCTGCATTCGCTTCCACTTCAGGCAATACTTCTAATGTCACAAATAGGGTGTCCCTGCAGCCACTTGCATTCCCTACTATGAGATTATAAACACCCTGCTCACTTACCTGGGAAGGGTTGGTTACTAAATTGTCATTCAGAAACCAGTCGCGAATAACTGTAACACCTGTTGTGTTATACAATGTTGTGAGGTCTGTATTTGATTGGGCACAAATACTTAATGAGCGATCTGAAAAAAGATCAAAAGCGCCGTACTCAATGTCAACAAAAGCCGTATCATTTCCACATGGAGCAATGCCTGCTATGATATAGGCAAATTTGCTGTTCTCATTGCTAAAAGGGCCACTGAACAATCCCGTACTCGAATTCAATGAGCCTGTTGTTCCGCTCACCCTGATCCAAAAACCTCCTGGCTGTTCTCCCTGAAGGATGGCAGGTAGGGAAATATTGGTACGGTTATCGCAAATAGCCACATCTATATCCGACCCAGCATTTGCGCCCGGTTGAATATTGATGATGGCAATGCTGGTGTCGTTGCTGCATCCATTCGTTCCCGGTAGTATGTAACGGAAACTGCTGGAACTGGCACCAGGTTGAATGGTAAAGCTTCCGGCACCGGCATTAAATACCCCCCCTGTTCCATTCACACGTTCCCAAATTCCCCCTGCCTGTTCACCGCTGATTACATTGAAGAGGTCAACCATCTGGCTGCTATTATCACAATAATTTTGTTGTCCATCGGTACCTGCACTCAGGCTGTTGTTGATACTAACCGATGCATAACTGGTATCAGCCGAACTGCATCCGACAACTGCCGGTATGATATACTGGAATACACTATTGGTGGCGCCGGTAGCCGGGATAAATGTACCCGCTGTGGAATTGAAAATCCCCCCGCTTCCACTTATTCTAATCCAGTTGCCTCCTGCATCTTCACCCGTGATAAGAGAAAATAGATTCACTGGTACCGTTTGGCTCGAACAAATGGTTGCACTCCCGTCTGTTCCTGCATTGGAAGATCCGGGTACCCTGAGTTCAACCAATAACGTTCCAGACTTTACACAGCCCCCATCCGTCATCGTTACCTGAATGGTCCTGGTTCCTGGCGTATTTCCAAAGGCAACTCTGATTGAATGAATACCTGTACCTGAGGCAGGTGCCAATATACTCCCGTTGCCTGTAAGTGTCCAGCTATAAGTTGCTGAATTACTTGCAATGGTGCTGTAAACCAGGTCTTGTACATTCGGACCAATACAAATACTTGTACTACCGTTTATGGGTAAAGGCAATGTTGCATCTACGGTAGAAAATACATGGCTTACTGGTATTGCCGGCAACAACGCCAACCCATCGCAACCATTCAATTGCAACTGTACAGTAACTGTATATGACCCAGGTATTGCATAACTATGGGTAACAGGTGTAGAAGCAGTTTGTGTAACCGGCGCCGATCCATCGCCAAAGTTCCAGGTAACTGAGTAGTCATTCCATACCGCACTATCGGTGAGGAAAAACTGGAAGCTGTTACAACTCAATCGGATGCCTTCAAAATTTACTTCTGTCGCTGCAGGAGGGCATTGAACGAGTGCCGGTAAGTTCCAGAAATTTGTTCCCAAAGGAGAGGTGATATGGGGGGTGAGTTGTGAGCCGGGAACAACAATGGTAGCTGATGGCACAGATCCAAAACGGTCGATCCTGGCAAGTTGTACGCTTCCTGCACCCATCCAAAATGGCTTTTGTGTAACATATATATTGCCATCAGGCCCTACCACCGGCCTTCCGAAATCCTGAGTCGTTTCAAAAGAGGTAGCCGTTCCTGTTAGTAAATTCATATAAAGCATGCCCCTTTGAGAACCTGTAGTGCGGCTCATGTACACATTGTAATAATCGTAAAATACCAGTCCGCCGGCATAAGGAATGCCGTATTGCTCTACATCATACGTTAATGGGTTGCTGAAGCTTCCATCCCGGTTGTTGAAATTACCTGTAAGCAGGTATACGCTGCCAGATGTGCTCCTCACATATTTTACTGCAATCCTGTTATGGGATGCATTTGCAACTATTCCAAAACCGTATGGTAAAAGGCTGGCCAATGTGGTTCCAAGAGTTATAGACCGTTGCGAAATACCCCCGGCATTTACCAGGAATGAGGCAATATATATTTTGCCTGAAACCGTTCGCACCGGGAATACGATCCAGTAATCAATTCCATTTGCATGTGGAATGGCCGTAACCTGCTCTCCAAATGCCCATTGGTTGTAATTTAGGCTCTCACCGGTGGGCGCTGTTACATTTACCGGGCAAGGAAATGCGCTTACAGAACCTGAACCATTCATATCTACAAGATGAATATTAAATGGCGGATAATTATTTGCTACAGATAATACTGGTGGATTTGTCCATCCAGGATTGGGTATAACCAATAAATATTGTTTAGGGTGTCCGGGGTATGGTATTGAAATGATCTGCCCGTTAGAATTCTCCAATCCGCCTGCAAGTGGGTGAAAAGGCGTTGCATTGAGCCTTGTTCCGGCGGCATTGTACACATAAAAGCCATTCGAGTAAAAAAGGAGCTGGCCAGTTAGAGGATCTGTTTCAGTTACATAAGATTCCTGGTTGCCATCAGCTGTCATAGGATCCGCCACAGCCGGGCCCGATACAGGTAACCCGCTGCTGAAATCAACGGATGCATATCCCCAGGCAAATTTCCAATGCAATTGGTTTTTGCGGCAATCCTGAATCTGGCAGGCTGCAACAGACACGGTTTGCTCGTAACTGGTTACCTGGCTCCCCGAATTGCTTACAGTTAGCTTAACAATATAATTGCCACTATTCGTAAACGTTATATTGGTGGAGGAGGCGGTAGCATTGGCTATAGTTACCGCGGTTGCAGGTGTTACTTCCCATAACCATTGATTGGCGAGGTTGCTACCAGCAGCATTGTTAACATTGGCAAATAAAGCTGCTGTGTTCGTACACACAACCGGGGGCATAGTAAATTCTGCCATAACCGTTCCTGCGAAACAGCCTTGTGAACCCATAACACCCGTTGCAAGCACATTTGCTTCCGTGGCCAATGATGCCCTTACTGTATTAAGCATCGCATGCATCCTGGCGGATTGCCCGGCTGTAAAAGTGTTGAGGATATCATCATCGCTGTAGTACATGAAATTCTCTGGCATATCGCTTGTACCACAAACTGTATTTACACCCGGCTGATCACATGGGTTGGTATCACAAACGAGGTCGCCGGTTGTACCACATAAAGAAGCTGTGCTCGACGCACATTCATGAAATGTATGAAACAGGCCTAAGAAATGCCCAACTTCGTGTACCAGTATTTTTCCCCGGTTGGCATTGTTTACACTCGTACCTCCAGGGCATGCAGGATTAGCAATAGGCTGTAGTGGAAAATTGTTGCTATTCACCGAATTGTCGCCAAAAATATCACTGCGGATAACGACTCCTTCAATGACCCTCGCTTCTGAACCACTGTAACCTGCTATGCTTGCATATCCCTGTATGCCGGGGCAGTCGCCTGAATTCACCGGCGGACCAAATCGAATGGATGTGACCACCCATATATTGAGAAAGTTATTGGAGGAGAATAACCCACCAGGCTGAGTAAGGTTGGCGATATCAGTTTGTCCGGCCACACTGTATTCATGCCGGGTCGCCACACTGCTATTGTATCTCATTACACCAGGTTCGGTTGCTGAAGCCCAGCTTACGCCTGCACCTGGATCGGTAGCCAGGCAGAACCTGATTTTTGTATCCACTGCATTTGAACCGTTTGGGAAACCAGCATATTGTGCGCCTGCCAGTGCCTGGTAATAATTTGCTGAAGCACTGTAATTGCTGAATCCGGCGTTCAATGCATCTATCTGGCTTTTTACCTGCGCATAACTGATATTCGTACCGGTTCCCACTGCTTCGCCATTGTGTACAATATGTACAACAACCGGAATTATGAAATCGGGGCCGTTCGGAAAATACCTGGCTGTTTGATTTTTTTGTGCTGGATTTTGAAGCCACCTCTGTAGTTGTGATTCTATCTCTGCAAAACGTTTACGGGAATCAAAACGATGGTCCTCATTGAGCATTTCCTGTACCTTGTCGAAAGCGCATGAAGGAAGTTGCTTGCCAGACTGTTGTGCCGACAAATATTTTACAAAAAAAAGCAGCAATAAAATGATGTTGCAGAAATGCCTGAGCATAGAACCGGCAGTTAATTAGTATCTCAATATACATCATTATGCAACAGGATGTATCAAATGTATAGCCGAAGGGTACTCAGTAATCGTAATTGCGTTCTACCCTCTTTTTACCAATGGGAGTGGCTATTTTAAAGCCCGTAAAAAAATACATATCCCTGATTTGGGAATTACCCCTAACTTCCCCTTCTTCCCTGAATGGGATCCCCTTTTTTCGATAAGCGAGTTCGGCGGCTTTTGGTCCTTTGGCAGCCTCCAGCGTTTGCAGGTTCACGTAAGTCTTGCTGACATCATCCAGATAATCGGTAAACAACAACCGGTATCCAAATTCATAACTCACTTCCCACCCATTTTTAAGATTTAGTTTCCAGCCTGCACCAAATGGCATGCAGAACTGAAACAGCGAGTACTGTTTGCGGTTAGGGTATTCAGCCAAGCCCTGCCCTTCGGTACTCAATGGCCTGAGGAAGGTTTTCTTTCCATCATTATCCTTCGTATATGGATTGAAATGGAAGAACCCTATCCCACCAAATACGTATGGATAAGAATAATATAATTCAGGGTCAACAACCGCCAGTTCACCGCAAATATTCAGTTCAATGACATGGGTTTTAAAACTCAGGTTACGGCTGCGTAAACCAGGGTCCCTGTTTTTATTATCATCCCCAGAAAGCCTGGCATACGAT
>JBPOHG010000118.1:0-10798 GCA_052035835.1 Bacteroidota bacterium
TTTTTACTCATATCGAAATTCTTCGATGCAAAGATACAATTATTTGGGCGGAAGGAAAGTGGTTTGCACAGGGGATTGGGATAACTTTCGGGGCTTACTGTTGGTTTTTGATTTATTTTGCGCCCATGCAACAATACCTACAATTACTCGATCATATTTTAACCACCGGAACCGATAAAAGCGACCGTACCGGAACCGGTACCCGCAGCGTTTTCGGGTACCAGATGCGGTTTAATCTTGCCGACGGGTTTCCCCTGGTAACCACCAAAAAGACACATTTAAAAAGCATCATTTACGAATTGCTCTGGTTTCTTCGGGGTGATACGAATATTGCCTGGCTGAAAGAACATAACGTTTCAATATGGGATGAATGGGCCGATGCTGAGGGTAACCTGGGGCCTGTTTATGGAAAACAATGGCGAAGCTGGCAAGGGGCCGGTGGAGTGGAAGTTGACCAGGTGAAAGACCTCATCCACCAGATTAAAACAAATCCCGATAGCCGCCGGCTGATCATCAGCGCATGGAATGTGGCAGAATTACCCACTATGAAACTGATGCCATGCCATTGCCTGTTTCAGTTTTATGTTGCTGATGGTAAATTGAGTTGCCAGCTCTACCAGCGCAGTGCCGATGTATTCCTCGGCGTACCATTTAACATTGCTTCCTATGCGTTGTTAACGATGATGATTGCCCAGGTTTGCAACTTGCAGCCGGGTGAATTTGTACACTCCTTTGGCGATGTACACCTGTACAACAATCATTTTGAACAGGCACAGCTTCAATTAACCAGGACGCCATTCCCATTGCCGCAAATGAAAATCAACCCCGCGGTTGAAGATATTTTTTCATTCCGGTACGAAGATTTTGAATTGCTGAATTACCAGTCCCACCCGGGTATCAAAGCGCCGGTAGCGGTATAATATTACATTTGCGTATGATCTCACTCATTGTAGCCGCCGCCTCCAACAATGGTATTGGTAAAAACAACCAGTTGCTTTGGCACCTGCCCAACGACCTGAAGTTTTTTAAAAATACCACCTGGGGCATGGTGGTGATCATGGGCCGTAAAACGTTTGAATCGGTGAACAAACCATTGCCCGGCCGCACCAATATTGTAATTACCCGCCAGCCCGGCTATCAACCGGATGATGTTTGGGTAGCAGCCAGCCTCGATGAGGCACTGTCAAAAGCAGCTTCTACCAATTGCCGTGAATTATTTGTGATTGGCGGTGGAGAAATTTACCGGGAATGTATGCCACGTGCAACGAAGATTTACCTTACCAGGGTTCACGCAACATTGGAAGCCGATACGTTCTTCCCCGCGATCGATCAACGCATTTGGAAGCAAACAGGCCAGCTCCATTTCAAAGCAGATGAAAAACATGCATACGATTATTCGTTTGAAACCTGGGAGCGCTTGTAAACACTTTTCATCGAAATATATTATTTACATTTATTTTAATTGATTGTATTCTGCACCTACACTTGCCCGTAAATACCTCCACTATTGGATCACGGCTTCCAATGGCAAAGGGCATGGGGTACATTCCCCCTTTGTTTTTGAATTCATCAAATTCGTCCTCAACGACCGTACAACTTATGCCTGCTATGGCCCAATCGAAAAATTACGGCAGCAACTCAGGAAGAATAAATCATACATAGATGTGGCCGATTTTGGCGCAGGGTCTGCTGTCATTAAATCTAACAGGCGCCGCATTGATCATATTGCCGCATCATCGCTCAAGCCGGTAAAATTTGCCCGTTTGTTATTCCGCATCGTACAGTTTTACAAGCCTGGTACCATTGTAGAACTGGGTACTTCATTTGGCATTACCACAGCGTATTTGGCTTCTGGAAATACTGCTGCCAGGGTTTGTACGCTGGAGGGCGCCGATGCAATTGCAGCCATTGCAAAGGAACAGTTCCGCACATTGTCGCTGCAGCATATTGAGCTATTGGAAGGCGACTTTGCTAAAACTTTACCAGTGGTATTAAACAGGCCGGGAACTATATCGCTTGCTTTTGTAGACGGCAATCACCGCAAATGGCCTACGCTTGATTATTTTGAACAGTTGCTGTTGAAGTGCAATGAGCAAACGGTCCTCATTTTTGATGATATCCACTGGAGCAAAGAAATGGAAGAAGCCTGGGAAGCCATCAGGGCCGATAACAGGGTAACCTTAACCATCGACCTGTTTTTTATTGGCCTGGTATGGGTAAACCCCACCTTTAAAGTAAAGCAGCATTTCAGCATTCGTTTCTGATACATCATTTATTGGTGCTGATCCAATCAACCCTTGCCATTTTTCATTAACTTCGGCTCAACTAAAACAGCGTATGAATATTGGTCTGCTCAAAGAGCCTGCGTTTGAAACCAGGGTTTCTCTGCTCCCCGAACACGTTTTACTGTTGAAAAAAATGAATGTGCAATTGCTGGTAGAAACCGGTGCCGGTAACCAGTCCTATGCTGCTGATGAAAAATATACAGAAGCAGGTGCAACGGTGGTGAGCAGGGCGCAGGTGTTGCAGGATGCTACCATCATCGCAGCAATACATCCACCAGATGCTGCCGAGCTTACTAACAGTAACGGCAAAGTGCTGATTGGGTTCTTCCAGGCTTTGTTCAACCAGCCACTGATGGCAGCATATGCCACAGCAGGATGTACGGTGTTTAGTATGGATATGCTCCCGCGAACAACCCGTGCTCAAAGTATGGACGTACTGAGTTCACAGGCCAATATTGCTGGCTATAAAGCGGTATTGCTTGCGGCCAACCTCTATCCACGCTATTATCCGATGTTTATGACGGCCGCAGGGAGTATTGCCCCGGCTAAAGTGCTCATCCTGGGTGCAGGCGTAGCAGGATTACAGGCCATTGCCACCGCCAAACGGCTTGGGGCAGTGGTGGAAGTATTTGATACCCGCCCGGCAGTAAAAGAAGAAGTGATGAGCCTGGGCGCAAAATTTGTAGAAGTAGAAGGGGCAGCAGATGCTTCTGCCGCTGGTGGCTACGCAGTTGAACAGTCGGCCGAATTCCTGGAAAGGCAAAAAGCAAAAATTGCAGAAAGCGTTGCCAAATCAGATATCATTATCACCACCGCACAAATTCCAGGTAAAAAAGCGCCCGTCCTCATCACCGAAGACATGATTAAAAACATGCGGGCAGGGGCGGTGATCATCGACCTGGCTGCATCTACCGGGGGCAATACAGCACTCACCCAAAACGATGCAGTGATAGAAAAATACGGCGTACGCATTGCCGGCAATTCAAAACTACCATCATCAATGCCGGGTGATGCCAGCAAACTGTATGGAAAGAATATTTGTAATTTCCTGCAACTCATCATCAGCAAGGAGGGTGCATTGCATTTGAATTTCGATGACGACCTGGTAAAAGGAACCTGTGTTACACACCAGGGAGCCATCGTTCACGAACGGGTAAAATAAAAGAAAATAATTATGGATCAGGTATTACACTGGATACAAACCAATCAGCAGGTACTCTATATCGTTATCCTCATGGTATTTGTAGGAATTGAGGTGATTGGCAGGGTGCCCAGCGTGTTGCACACCCCTTTAATGAGTGGGGCCAATGCCATTCACGGCGTTGTTATTATCGGCGCTATTATCGTTATGGGAAAAGCAGATCCCGGCAATTACCCCGCTCTCATCCTTGGGTTCCTGGCGGTGGTGCTGGGGATGCTCAATGTAGTGGGCGGTTTTGTAGTTACCGACCGCATGCTCGAAATGTTCAAAAAGAAAAAAGCTTAGGCTGTTATCAGACCAATATGAACCAACATATACTTACTGTTTGTTATCTCATTGCTTCGGTGACTTTTATCATCGGGTTAAAAATGTTATCGAACCCCGCAGCAGCCCGCAAAGGGAACCTGGTGGCAGCCGCCGGTATGGCCATGGCTATCCTGGGAACCATTTTTTTATACCAGGATGCCGAAACGGGCGCATACCTCGGCAATTATGCATGGATATTCGCCGGACTGGCCATTGGAGGGATCATTGGCACACTCGCCGCAAAGAAAGTGAAGATGACCGCCATGCCCGAAATGGTAAGCCTGTTTAATGGAATGGGAGGGGCTTGCGCAGCGCTCATTTCCCTGGTGGAGTTTGATCACCTGCACGAACAAATAGCGGCTAACCCTTCCGGTGAGTTGATAGCATCTGTACAACCCACCGTATTGATCATCGTACTCGGGCTTATCATTGGTTCGGTGTCATTTGCAGGAAGTATGATCGCCTGGGGTAAATTAAATGGCAAAATCAAAGACCTTAGTTTCCCCGGACAAAACATCCTCAACCTGCTCGTTCTGGCCGTTGCGTTGGGCGCCGGTGCCTGGTTGGTCATCCATCCGTCGTCATCATACCTGCTATATCTCATTCTCGGCCTTTCACTCATTTATGGGGTGTTTTTTGTAATGCCCATTGGCGGTGCTGATATGCCGGTGGTCATCTCATTGCTCAACTCTTTCACTGGTGTAGCCGCCGCCTGCGGAGGTTTTTTATACGACAACAAAGTGATGCTCACGGGCGGCATCCTGGTAGGGGCAGCCGGAACGTTGCTAACGATCCTCATGTGTAAAGCCATGAACCGTTCTCTTAAGAACGTTCTCATCGGGTCCTTTGGCGGCAACAATTCGGCCGGTGCAGCCGCTGCAGGCGCCCAGGGCCATTACAAGGAAATTAGTTTGAGCGATACTGCGATGATCATGAGTTATGCCAATAAAGTGATGATTGTACCCGGGTATGGGCTGGCAGTGGCTCAGGCACAACACATCTGCCATGAATTGGAGAAAATTCTTACCGATAAAGGGGTGGAAGTAAAATATGCCATTCATCCGGTGGCAGGCCGTATGCCCGGCCATATGAATGTGTTGCTTGCAGAAGCAGATGTGAATTATGAGAAACTACTCGAGATGGAACAGGCCAACGATGAATTTGCCACCACCGATGTGGTATTGATCCTCGGCGCCAACGATGTAGTGAACCCGGCTGCAAAAACAGACCCCGCTTCGCCCATTTACGGAATGCCCATCCTGGATGTGGAGCTTTCAAAAACAGTCGTGGTAAATAAACGAAGCATGAAGCCTGGTTATGCAGGCATTGAAAACGAACTTTTCTTTAAGCCAAAAACGTCTATGCTTTTCGGTGATGCCAAAAAAGTATTGCAGGACCTTTGCGCAGAAATCAAAAATGTATAGTTTTTTTGGCCAGCCATCCTGCTTCGTTCAACATCGTTGTGTCACTCACTTGTACCATATACCTCTTTGCTGCTTTAGTTGTATCACTGGTTTGTACACCTGCTGCAAAGGCACAGAATCTTTTTGCCAACCCCGGTTTTGAAGACATCAATACCTGCACAGAATACCATGCACCCTGTGCACCTGAAGCATGGTTTTACCAAAACCCCGTCACCAATCCGCTTATCAATGGAAGGGCTGCGCCTGCGGCCATATTGGGCAATAATATACTACTGGTTCCTGTAGCTAATGTGTACGAAAAAAAGAGCCCGGCGTACCGCTCACATGTATACAGCATGCTTGCCTGCCCGTTAGAAGCCGGCCGTTCATATAAACTCAGCTTTTTCTTACATACCTCTAAGCGGAAGTTTTACGGCATTGATTTTCATTTCACCAGCTCCGACCCTGCTGTATCTGTACTTCCCTCAACAGGCGAACAAATGCTGAGGGTAACCCCTGCTGCAACCATAGCAGAGATGCGCCTTGGCTGGAGGGCAGTAGAATATGTTTTCAGCGCAACCACCAACGCACTATATTGCAGGATTGGCTATTTTGATACAGCGGGGTTGTCTTTCGCAATGGATGAACGGATGAATAAATCGGGCGACATATTTTATTGCCTGGATGAACTTAAATTACAACCCGTCCTCTCCACAGATACCTGCCTTTCTTATCAGGCAAATATTAAAAAATTGTATGCGCAAAATTACCGGCATACCGAAGGGCAGTTGGCATTGGCGCCAGAGATGCCATTGCACAAACCTGTTTTTTTCATAGATACGGTTTCAATCCCATCCCTTTTTTTTCAAACAGGAAAATCGGTTATTGATCAACGTTATACCCAGCCGCTGGATAGCTTTATAAGAAAGCTATCTGCCAGGCAGCTCGCTAAAATGGAAATAATTGGACATACAGATAATGTGGGAAGCAAAGAAGCCAATCTTTTGTTATCCGAAAACCGTTCCATCGCATTAAAAGAATACCTGCTTCAATATTTTCCGAAATGGGCCGACAGGATTTTTGTTTCCGGTGTGGGCGATAGCAGGCCCAGGGCAACCAACAACAGCCCGGCGGGCAGGGCACTCAACCGGAGAGTAGAAATTATTTTAACTTGTACCACCGTTAATGAATAAGCTTTGAGTATTCAACTCCCCATAGATTTGATGAGCAGTTTGCAACTGGCACCCGGCTTTGATGAACTTCGTTTCGAAGAAGTGCATGCTGCTCAGCAGGTACCCGTTTCCGTTCGGTTCAACGCAAGGAAGGGAGTAGTTTCACCAGATTTGCCATGCGACACAAATGTGCCCTGGTGTACCCATGGGTATTACCTGGCAGAGCGCCCTTCCTTTACCAGCGATCCGCTGTTTCATGCAGGTGCTTATTATGTACAGGAAGCAAGCAGCATGTTCTTAGAAGAAGCCCTGCGGCAAACCTGCGACCCTTCGCAGCCATTGAAAGTGCTTGACCTTTGTGCTGCACCCGGTGGTAAATCAACCCTTATACAATCTTTTATTTCACCAGCAAGCATCCTGGTATCCAATGAAGTGATTAAGTCGCGTGTAGGTATTTTACAGGAGAACCTGGTTAAATGGGGGGCACAAAATGTAGTGGTAACCAATAACGACCCGGCCGATTTTAAACGGCTTCCAGCTTACTTTGATGTAGTGGTAGTAGATGCCCCCTGTAGTGGAAGTGGGTTGTTTAGAAAAGACCCCGCGGCCATTTCGGAATGGAGCCTGCAACAGGTGTCCCTGTGCAGCAAACGCCAGCAGCGTATACTCGATGACGTGATGGGCGCTTTGAAACCCGGCGGCATACTCATCTATTCTACCTGTTCTTACTCCCGGGAGGAAGATGAAGAAATTGCTGCCTGGCTCGAGAATGATAAAGGAATGGCAAGTATCAGGCTCTCACTCAAAACTGAATGGAATATCGTTGAAACAGTTGCCCCGGGTTCGAAGGCTTATGGGTATCGGTTTTATCCGGATAAGGTACGAGGGGAAGGTTTTTTTATTGCCGCATTCACAAAGCTCATAGCGTCGGAGCAAAGGCCCCAAAAGTCAACCGGTAAAATATTGCCAGCTCCGGGAAAAGCTGCTTTGGATGCCATCCATCGATTTGTGAACAGCTCTGCAGCAGAGCAACCCTATATATGGAAAGATGAAGTGTTACTGATGAGTGAATTATTGGCTGGTGAGCTGGCACTACTGCGTGAAAATTTATATGTAAGAAAAGCAGGTGTGAATGCTGGCAGCCTCATACGGCAGGAATTGATCCCTTCGCATGAACTGGCGATGAGTAATTTACTGGCACCGAACATCCCATCGGTAGAAGTAGATAAAGAAAATGCCCTGCAATTCCTGCGGCGGGCCGAGCTGGAATTGGATATTCATACAAAAGGATGGGTATTGATCCGCTACCTGGGTTTACCCATTGGTTGGGTAAAATCAATGCCCGGGCGTATGAATAATTACTATCCAAAGGAGTGGCGCATTCTTAACAAGTAATAAGGATTTTAACCAACTAAATTCTGCATCTTTGCAGCTATACTTTTTCTTATGAAAAAATTAATCCTTCTCTTATTCATGTGCCCTTTGTTTTCCATGGCACAAAAAACGCATACGGTTGGCCCGAAAGAAACATTGTTCTCCATCGGCCGGCAATACAATGTACATCCCCGTGAACTTGCTTCCTTTAACAATATTGCATTTGAAACCGGGTTAACGATCGGGCAGGTACTCAAAATCCCCGGTAAAACGACTATGGCCCCGTTACCCAAAGCGGAAGCCGGTACACCGGTGGTCGTAAAACAGGAAACCAAGAAGGAAGAAGTTAAGAAAGTAGAAGTAAAAACAACGCCCAAGCCTGTCATACAGGAAGAAAATGCTTTTGCAAAAGAAGCCATCTATCATAAGGTTCAGAAGAAAGAAACCTTATATCAGATCAGCCGAATGTATAATAAGGTTCCCGTAGCCGATATAAAAAAGTGGAACAAACTTTCGTCTGATGCATTGAGCGAAGGGATGAACCTGGTGGTAGGATACAAGAAAGCTTCAACAGCCACTGCGGCTGTAAAAGAAGCTCCCAAAGCTGTTTTAGCCCCGGTGGCAGATACAAAGCCAGTGCAGGAGCCGGTTGTTGTAAAAGAAGAAATCAAAACAACACCCATACCGGCGAAAGAGCCTGTTGCCGAAACCAGGCCAACAGAGGCAGCGCCAAAAACTGTGCAGGTAAAGCCGGTAGAATCAAACCCCGACCCGGTAACCGGAAAAAACTTCAACGGTGGTTATTTCAAAGCACAGTATACAGCATCCTCCAAAGAAGAAAATGGTGCGGCAGGAGTTTTTAAAAGTACCAGCGGATGGGAAGACGGAAGGTATTATTGCCTGCACAATACAGCGGCGGCAGGTACGATTGTGAAAATCACTTCGGCCACTACTCAAAAAAGCGTGTATGCAAAAGTGTTAGATGTGATTCCCGACCTCAAAAAAAACCAGGGAGTACAAATTACGGTTAGCAATGCAGCCGCACATGCCCTGGGCGAAAGCAACGAACGTTTTGAAGTGTCTATTCAATATTAACAGCTATTATATGATGAAGCATTTTTTTCTCGCAGGCACCCTGCTTTTTTCTTCTTTGTTCCTCTTTGGCCAGGAAGATAAAACACAGGATGTTTCTCCCGATGCCCCTTCCCGCTCTATGGCAGGAGGCGATTTCCAGGTTACCAAAAAGAATTACGCTACGGTGGTGAAAGACCAGGCCCGTACTGGTACCTGCTGGTCTTACTCAACTACTTCGCTGGTAGAAAGCCAGGTGATCAAGAACAAACTTGGAACCTACGATCTCAGTGAAATGTTTACCGTAAGGAATATTTATGTAGAGAAAGCCAGGAATTATATCCTTCGCCAGGGCAATGCGCAATTTAGTGAGGGCGCACTGGGGCATGATGTGATCAGGGCGATGGCAACTTACGGCGCTGTTCCCGAAAATGTATATTCCGGATTAAAACCCGGCGAAAAATTTCATAACCATGAAGGGATGTTCAAGGATGTGAAAAAGTACCTCGACAGTGTATTGAAAACCCGCAGCAAGCCGCTGGCACAAAACTGGATGGGTGGCTTCACGAAAATCCTGGACGAATACCTGGGCCCCTTGCCCGAAGGGTTTAAATTCAATAACCAGCGCTACACGCCTGCGAGTTTTGCCAAAGAAGCGTTGGGTTTTAAAGCGGAAGATTATGTAAACATTACTTCTTTTACGCATCACCCTTATTATGCACCTTTTGTAGTGGAAGTACCCGATAATTTCAGCAATGGTTCCTATTATAACCTGCCATTGAATGAGATGATTGAGCTGGTGAAAACGGCTGTCGGTAACGGATACACGATCATGTGGGATGCCGATGTGAGCAACAATGGATTTAATCACAAAAAAGGGCTGGCGCTTAATTTAGACCAGCAAAGCAATGTTGACTGGGAGTCGGTAAAAGCCGACAGCAAGGAAGAAAAATGGAATGAGAACATCCGCCAGCAGTTATTTGAAAGCCTGGTTACGCAAGACGACCACCTGATGCATATCACCGGTATTGAAAAATCGAAAGACGGTAAAACTTTCTTCCTGGTGAAAAATTCCTGGGGAAGCGGCGGCCCTTTTGGCGGATATGTGAATGTATCAGAATCTTATTTTGCCATCAACACGATTAGCCTGGTGGTACCGAAGGCGGCCATTTCTAAATTGTTGCTCGATAAGATGAAGATGCAGTAAACAAGCATACTTCATTTGAATCGGGTTGAGCCATCAGCCCGCTTTTTTTATGACCCGGCCGGGGGTTTGTAGCCCCGTAAGAAATCCTGCACAGGCATTTTCTTTTTTCCTTCTAATTGCAATTCGAGAATATCAAGGTAGCCATCGGTACAGGTGAAACGAAGATATGTTTTATGGTCTGTTTCGGGTATGCCTGGTGGTTGGTGGGTAGGCTGTATGATTTTCGCCGAACGGTAGATCTTTATTTTCTTTCCGTGCAACAGGGTAAATGCGGCAGGGTACGGCGACAATCCCCTAACCAGGTTGTGTACGGTAGCCACGCTGTTGTTCCAGTTGATCTGGCAGGTTTCTGTAAAAATTTTAGGGGCATGTTTGATGTTGGTACTTGTTGCATCCTGTTGCTCCTGTGGTTTTTCACGGATGGTGCCATTTGCCATTTCGCGAATGGTTGTTAACAATAAGGATGCGCCAATGATTTTCATGCGGTCGTGTATTTCGCCGGCAGTTTCGTTTTCGCCGATAGGGATTTTTTCATTGAGGAGGATATCGCCGGTATCAATTTCATGTTTGAGCTTAAAAGTGGTTACACCCGTAAATGGTTCCCCATTGATGATGGCCCAGTTGATGGGTGCAGCACCCCTGTAGTGCGGCAATAAAGAGCCATGCACATTGATAGTACCCATCGCCGGCATATTCCAAACGATTTCGGGCAACATCCTGAACGCAACCACTACCTGCAGGTCGGCCTGGTAAGAACGAAGGGTATCAATAAAAGAAGG
>JBPOHG010000035.1:0-8287 GCA_052035835.1 Bacteroidota bacterium
GCTACCACGCCTTGCGGAACTGCCACCAGCGACACCCTGGATATTTTTAGTGCAGGCGCCAGTTCTTTGCCTGCAGAAGTGAGGGCCGATACGGTTTGTACCGGGGCCAATGCGCATCTTTATGCAAGCGGAAACGCACATTGGTATGATGCCCCTACAGGAGGCAACCTGCTGCACCTGGGCAATGATTTTACCACCGGTACCCTCACCAGCAATGCTACATTTTATGTGGCCGACCAGCCTCCATTTTATACAGATGTAATGGGCCCCGCCAGCACAGATTTCAGCGGCAGTGGCCATTTCACAGGCTTGCGTAACGACTACCTGATATTTAATGCATTCCTGCCTTTCAAACTCAAGAAAGTGACGGTGAATGCAGCTACTGCCGGTCCACGCAATATCATGCTCCGCGATATTTATGGCAATAAGATCATCGAGAAAGTGGTGAATCTTGCAGCAGGCATCCAGGAAGTGGAATTGAATTTTTATGTCCCTGCCGGACTTAACTTACAGTTAGGAGTAAACGTAGCGGGGCCGTTGGCCAATTTGTATAGCAGTACCACCACTGCATCAAATATTGGTTATCCGTATAGCGTAAGCAGTGTTGCGAGGATCGTTGGATCTTCAGATGGAGACAATGTGTATCCTTATTTCTATAATTGGCAGATTGAAGGGATTGCCCAAACCTGTAACGATGGTTCACGCAGGCCTGTTACAGCCGTTGTGGCACCCGATGTAACACCTACCATCACCGGCGTTGATCCTTTGTACCTGCATACAGATAATCCCGTTACTGTGAATGTAAACCCTCCTGGAGGAACACTTGTTGGGAATGGGGTATCGGGCAATATTTTTAGTCCGGCCATTGCAGGCGTTGGGGTTCACCAGCTTACTTATACCTACAAATTTGGCAACTGTACAAAAGAGACGGTTATTAATACCGAAGTGAAATTCGATAGTTCTTCTATTCAGTATGAAACCATGATCCAACTGTACAATAACCCTTCTTCCACACCAAGGTTATATGTTGTAGCCAATCAGCAAACAAATATTGAGATACGTATCTTCAACAGCATTGGCCAATTGGTGAAGTCTGCACGTTATGGAGCCAACAGGGGAAGCAATATGTATGATATTGACCTCTCTAATTTGGCAAAAGGAGTTTACATGATGGATGTGCGTTACGAAGGAGACGGGGCGAAGCGGGTGTTTAAGATGGTGAGATAGGGAGGGGTTTAAAGGTTTAAGGGTTGGGGTTATTATGTTGTTTGCAGATTTACCCAACATGTATAATCCTGATTCCTAACTATTCAATATTTATTCCATTAGTTTTCCAATTCTGCCACCACCGCCGGCAAAAAAAACGGCTTTACCTTTTTTTGCTTTTCGGCAAACATGGTATCCGTCTTTACTGATCCAGGAGAATGTTTCCCCGTTGTTTTTCGTATAATCTACACCGTTGAGTCCGCATGTGACCCAGGTGTTTTTTTCTACAAATTCTACGCAGCTCCTGTAGCCATGTGGGGGAGTAGTGGGTGCAATCCAATGTTTACCGGCATTCCTGGTATAAAAGCAGTTTTTCAAGGTTGAATCTTTGGTATTAAAATCTCCGCCGACTACCATAAATGTTTTTTTGTTTTTTACAGCGATTGAATTGGCGCCGGTGGATTCTGTACCCTGAATGATGGGCAAAATGATCTTTCTGTTTCGGATGAAAAGATGGGAAGCGTTGCCACCCGAAATAAATACGGCTTCTTCTTTTGTAAGCGCCCTGATATTGGTGCCGCTACTGGCAAAACAGGCTTCACCGCTATCCGCAACGGGGCGGAATTGCTCGGGGATACCCCTCCAGGAACTTCCGCCATCAAAAGTACGGGCAATAAAAAATTTGCCATTGACGGGGTCCCCGATCACTACGCCACTTTGTTCATTCCAGAATTCCATGGCATCGAGAAACATCCCTTTGCTGCTATCGAGGAATACGGTTGACCAGGTTTCGCCGCCATCTACTGTTCGGAGGATACAGGATGGGTCTACAATCCCCATGATCACTGCTGTCATATCATCAAATGCTTCAATGTCCCTGAACTCCGACTTTTCAAATCCTTTTACGACGGTCCATTTCCAATGCTCGCCACCATCGATGCTTTTACCCACCATTCCATTGCTTCCGCTTACCCAAACTACTTTATCATCTACAACACTTAACCCACGCATAGACGTTTTTGTGCCACTGGTTAATAATTTCACCGTTTGGGCAAAACCATTTGTTACCAAAAAAGCGGTCATCAGGAGGATGAATAATTTTTTCATATCAGGCTTGTTTTTTGTGTTGATCCTGGTACCCGGCCAGGGTTGGTTCATATTATTTTGTTTACATTTGGCCATCAAAAATACCCATTACGATCACTGCCAATTGTATGCATGAGCTATAATTATCTTCCCCTCGATAAAAATCATACAGATTTTCAACAAATCAAACACCTGCTTGATTTCAAACAACTCGTCTCCATCAGTTTCGATGCACACGACCGCATTGCAAAATGCAGGGAATACCTCGATAAAAAGATGGCCGGTTCCGATGAATTGTTTTATGGCATTAACACAGGTTTCGGTTTTCTTCAGAATGTAAAAATAGACAAAGACCAGTTGCAAACCCTGCAAAATAACCTGTTGAAATCACATGCCTGCGGAATGGGCGAGGAAGTACCTGCCGAAATCGTTAAACTCATGCTGGCACTGAAGATCAAATCGCTTAGCTACGGCCATTCGGGGGTACAGGTTGAAACGGTAAACAGGCTGATGGATATGCATAACAACGAACTCCTCCCTATTGTATATACGCAAGGCTCATTGGGCGCTTCGGGCGACCTTTCGCCACTTAGCCACCTTTGTTTACCACTGATCGGTTTGGGGGAAGTAACCCTCCAAGGCACCCGGATGGCTGCAGCCGATGCTTTGAAACAACTGAACTGGCAACCGATTGCATTGCAAAGCAAAGAAGGATTGGCGCTCATCAACGGCACTCAATTCATGAGTGCTTATGGCTTGTACAATCTGGTGAAAGCCGACCGTTTATTGCAATGGGCCAATATTATTGCGGCTATTAGTTTTGATGCGTTTGATTGTGTACCATATCCATTGAACGAACATATACATGCCGTGCGCCCCCATTACGGGCAGGTAACGGTAGCGGGTACCCTTAGGAAATTACTGGATGGAAGTGAGATCATCCTACAGCAAAAAGTACAGGTGCAGGATCCCTATTCTTTCCGGTGTATCCCGCAAGTGCATGGTGCTACGATGGATACCCTTCGCTATGTAGAGTCGGTGCTCATCAGGGAAATCAATTCAGTAACAGATAACCCCAATATTTTCCCAGAGCAAGACCTGATCGTTAGTGGTGGTAATTTCCATGGCCAACCGCTGGCATTGGTGCTCGACTTCATGAGCATCGCCATGAGTGAACTCGCCAGTATCAGTGAAAGGCGCACGTATCAACTCATCAGCGGGTTAAGGAACCTGCCTCCGTTCCTGGTAAAAAATCCGGGGCTCAACAGTGGTTTCATGATACCTCAATATACAGCGGCAGGAATCGTAAGCGAAAACAAACAATTGTGTACGCCCAGCAGTGTAGATTCTATACCCTCCAGCAACAACCAGGAAGACCATGTTAGCATGGGGGCCAATGGTGCTGTGAAATGCAAACGGGTAGTAGATAATGTAGAGAAAGTACTGGCCATTGAATTGCTCAATGCAGTACAGGCCATTGAATTCAGGCGCCCATTGCGAAGTTCACCTGTTTTGGAAGAAGTGATTGCTGCATTCAGGAAAGAAATTCCATTCAATGAAACCGACAGGATACTTCACATCGATATGATAAAGTCAGTTGAATTTTTGCAACGATCCCCAATGTCTATATAAATGCATCGGTAGCATATCGGGCAATGGTATTTTTTGTTACAACCATGTCTACCATGAAAAGAATAACGAAAAGGGTTTCAGCCTTCCTTATCTTATTATTTATTTCGCAAGTACCATCTTTTGGCCAGTCGGGTCATTTGTTGCCTGAAGATTACAAACAAATCTTCCAACTTGCAGTTGACTATCCGGCATTGCAACCGTATTTTCATGTAGATACAGACACATCCAGAAAACAAATTTACTTTCAAGCATTTGAACATAAAAATCAGGAAATTTTACAAGGAGTAACAAAATTTGGATTGCAGGTGATCGTCCTTTCTAAAAGCGAAATCAGGAATAAGAAAATCAGGAATTACTTTGTAGTAGGAGACTGGTCGGTGGCAACACTAACCGTCCGCCTTCAACTAGAATATCCGTTGGAAGGGTTGTTGTTGTCCTATTTCTTCAAAAAAGAGAACGAACACTGGGTAGTTTCCGGGTTCCATCAAACGGAAAACTAAATGCTGTGAATAGGAGAACTTTATTTCAGGTATGTAAATTAAAAAAGCCGCTCCCAAAAGCGGCTTCGTTATGCATTCCATATAGATGTATATCCACTAACTTATTTTTTGGTGGATCGCTACCACAGATTCCAACGCAAGCCGCGTCATTTTATCGAGCGTGCTTTGGCGCTGGTCGGCAGAAATGTGTTCGAGTGTTGGGATGATATCTGATATCGTAAGTAGGGTGGCGGCCATTTTGCCCAGGTATTTGGCATTTGAAAATAATGCGAAAGCTTCCATTTCAACAGCCGGACATTTATTTTCCGCAGCAACCTTTGGTGTACCTGGCTTGCTCCTGTAAAACACATCACTGGAATGTATATTCGCAGCTATCACTTTTTCATGTAATGCAGCAGCCGTTTCATTGATGGTATCGTAAGCGAGCCCCTGGTGGCTGATACCTTCTCCCTCGTATCCAAAAGCTTCCCTTGCATAGGTAGATTCGCTGTAGGCCTGGTCAACATTAATGACATCGTACAATTTACTATCAGTAGAATAAGCGCCTGCCGTACCAATGCGTATGATGCATTCAACCCCATACTCTTTGTATAATTCAAAAGAATAAATGCCAATAGAAGGGCAGCCCATGCCACTGGCGCCAATCGTAACCTGCACTCCTTTATAAGTGCCAGTAAAATAAAATGCATTTCGGGTGGTGCTTACCAACACCGGGTTATCCAACATGGTATCGGCAATATGTTTCGCACGAAGGGGGTCGCCGGGCATTAAAACAATTTTCGCAATCTCTCCCGGCTTTGCACTAATGTGTACACTCATAAATGGTCATTTTCTTAAGCAAAAAATAAAATAAAGGCGGTAAAAGTAGGTAAAATCAACTGAACGGGTGCAATTGGGGATAATCAAAATGCCAACAATTGGTACAATTATGTGTTTATCAGGGAGATATTTCAAAGGTAAAGTGGGCCGTTGAATGAATCATATGCCCCATTCCTGTTTATCAATACGGCATTTTGATTAATTTTATGCCTTTAAAACATCGTTCATCATCAATTATACGATATGTCATCAGTACAGGCCATTGCTTACGATTTTGCAAAATACAAAACCCCAACAGGCACACAACTCAACTGCAAGGGATGGGTGCAGGAAGCTGCCCTTCGCATGCTGCTTAATAACCTTGATCCTGATGTTGCCGAAAGGCCCGAAGAACTCATTGTATACGGTGGCCGTGGAAAGGCTGCACGCAATATAGAAGCCCTTGATTTAATAGTTCGGGCACTTAAAGACCTCCATGAGGATGAATCATTGTTGATTCAAAGTGGTAAACCCGTTGCCATTTTAAAAACACATAAAGATGCCCCCCGGGTGCTACTCAGCAATTCCCAGTTGGTGCCCAAATGGGCTACCTGGGAACATTTTGATGAACTGGAGAAAAAGGGATTGATGATGTACGGGCAAATGACTGCCGGGAGTTGGATATACATCGGAAGCCAGGGGATTGTACAGGGCACTTATGAAACGTACGGTGCAGCCGCCACGAAACATTTTGGCGGAACGCTCAAAGGCACACTGAATGTAACTGCCGGGCTTGGAGGAATGGGGGGTGCTCAACCATTGGCCATTACCATGAATGAAGGGGTGGCCCTCGTTGCAGAAGTTGAAGAATGGAGGATCGACAAAAGGCTCGAAACACGGTACCTCGATGAAAAGTACCTGGATATTGATGAAGCCATTGATAAAGCCCTTCAATACAAACAAGAAGGGAAGGCTATCAGCATCGGGGTTTTGTGCAATGCCGTGAACTTACTGCAACGCCTAATCGACAGGAACATTATTCCTGATACACTTACCGACCAAACCAGTGCTCACGACCCATTAATTGGCTATATACCACATACGTTAACCAACGAACAGGCCAATGTGCTCCGTAGCAGCGACCCCGAAGCATATAAAAAGATGAGTTACGAAAGCATGTACATGCATGTGAGACTCATGTTGCAACTAATGGATAAAGGGGCCATCACATTCGATTATGGCAATAACATCCGGGCCAGGGCGCAGGAATATGCTCAGCAAACTTTGCAACTTTCTAATGATTCATTTAATGCGTTTGCCTTTCCGGGATTTGTACCGGCTTATATACGGCCGCTTTTTTGCGAAGGGAAAGGGCCTTTCAGGTGGGCGGCGCTCAGTGGCGACCCCGAAGATATTCGGGTAACCGATAACGTGATGATTGAACTATTCCCCGAAAATAAAGGGATGATCCGATGGATGAAAATGGCTGCTGAAAAAATTGCCTTCCAGGGCTTACCTGCCAGGATCTGCTGGATAGGCCAGGGCGACCGGGAAAAAGCCGGACTAGCATTCAATGAACTTGTACGAACAGGCAAAGTGAAAGCACCCATTGTTATTGGCCGCGACCATCTGGATACCGGCTCTGTGGCGTCACCCAACCGGGAAACCGAAGCCATGCTGGATGGCAGTGATGCAGTTGCCGATTGGCCAATCCTGAATGCGCTTGTAAACACGGCAGGGGGTGCCAGTTGGGTGAGCCTGCACCATGGCGGAGGCGTAGGGATGGGGTATTCCATTCACAGCGGAATGGTGATCGTGGCAGACGGCACAACGGATGCGGCTGCACGCTTGTCAAGGGTTTTGCGTAATGACCCTGGTATGGGTGTCATCAGGCATGCCGACGCTGGGTATGATATTGCATTGGATACATTACGAAAAAACAACCTCGACTTTACAACCAGATTGAAATAGGCATGCAACAAGTATATCGGATTGTATTTGTTGTACAGCTGTTTATCATGTTTTTTTCAGTAGCAAATGCACAAACACAACAGGGCGATACAACTGCCCAGGTTCAAACCATCCGCTTAGGGGAATGTACCTGTACTGCCAAAGGATTCAAGGTGATGGGGCCGGTACAAGGGTACTGGGACAGTAGTTATTTTCCGCATAACCTGATGTATGTGATGCAGATTGCCAACATGAAAGGTATCGACGTTCAATTGTTTAAAAAGGGCAAAACCGGGTTAAAGCTGTTCGACCTTCAAAAGATGGCCATCAAACTGCCCGGGAAAGTTAACCAGTATGCAGTAAAGACTTCTGCAGAAGGGGGCGAAATGAAACTCCGGTTACATATACCCATGAACCCGAATGACAGCAACCTTAAAAAGTATACCTTTCGTTATCGCTGGGAACATGCAGCAGCCCGAAAAGAATTTACCCTTACCTGTACACTAAAGCGGCAGGATGTTTTTCTCTGATACCAACCCACTGCAAAGCCCGGCTTCACAGGCGTCGCACACTTGTACTTATTCTATTACTGATCAACATCACCTTGTAAATCTTTTTATGATCGTATTTCCTGTATTGGTATACAACAGCAAGGCATAAACGCCTGCAGTTAAATAACTATGGTTGACAGGTAGGTGGTTATTGCCAGTATTCAAAACGGTTGATGTATATCCAAGGATTTTTCCATCCGCCCCCACCAAGTACATACTAACCGGTTTTTGGCCACTTGAATAGATATGTACCCGGCTCAAAAGATCGCCGGCAGTGATGTTCATTATTTCTATACCATTGGCAAGCTGCTGTAATTGAATGGTTTTGCTATAGTGAACCAACCCATTTTCATCCGTAATTTTGAGACGGTAATAATTGTTTACTTTCAATGGGGATGCATCTGTAAAACTGAAAGGCATAAGGCACCGGTTATCCATAGCCGTAAGTATGCCAATGTTTTCAAAACGGGTTCCATCTGCACTTCTTTCTATTCCAAACCTGCTATTGTTGCCGCTGCAGGCGGCTTTCCAATACAATTCATTCACCATCCCTTTTCTGGCACC
>JBPOHG010000263.1:0-4070 GCA_052035835.1 Bacteroidota bacterium
AGTGAAATTAACCCACAATAAAAAAGGCTATGGCAGTATCCATTTTGAATATTATTCTCTGGAAGAACTGAACAGCCTGCTGGATAAGTTGAAAATTAATGTGAGCTGATGCCTTTTGCACAAAAACTCGTTATTCTTTTACTTGTTCAAAGTTGCTGTTGCGGCTTTTTAAAGGCCCAGCAAACCGATACTACATTGCTGCAACAAAAAGAAGCGCTAACTATAAGAAGCACGCCTGTTCAAATGAAGGATTCTGTTTCTACATCAATGTTCAGTCCACGTAAAGCAATCATACGTTCTGCACTTATTCCCGGCTGGGGCCAGATCTATAATAAAAAATATTGGAAATTGCCCCTGGTATATGGAGCTCTGGGAACCACAGGTTATCTTTTCTTCCGGAACCTCAAACAATACAAAGAAGCGAAAGAAGCGTATATTCTGGCAACCGATGGCGACCCATCCAACGATGGCCAAATCAAACAACCCTACTTTGCAGTGAAAGACCAGCCAGAACGTATACGCAATTTCAGGAATGAAGTACGCCAAAATGTAGATTATTCAGTACTCTTTTTTATTATTTTCTGGGGATTGAATGTAGCAGATGCAGCGGTAGATGCGCACCTGAAAAGTTTTGATGTGAGCGACAACCTCAGCTTTCAACTCAGGCCCGGTTTTTCTCCACTCACCCAATCCCCCACCCTCCGGTTGATTATTCCCATTGGTGCAAAATAAACACTGCCATCACTTTTTGATTTGGTTATATTTGTTTCTACGATAACCATTATTCTCATCGCATGAATACGCTTTTGCAAACCTCCCGGCCACTCAACATTGCATTGATCGGATACGGTAAAATGGGGAAGGCCATTGAGGCCATTGCCGTTCAAAGAGGCCACCAGGTCATTTTAAAAATCAGTTCCTCCAATACAGAAACATGTACCGTTGAAAATCTACAATTGGCAGATATTGCAATTGAATTTACAAGCCCACACAGCGCCCCGCTCAATATAAAAATGTGTTTTAAGGCAGGCGTTCCCGTTGTATGTGGCAGCACCGGTTGGCTGAACGTTTGGGATGAAATCACATCAATATGTGCTGCTGAAAAAGGCAGCTTATTATATGCAAGTAATTTTAGTATTGGCGTAAATATTTTTTTTGAAATCAACCGTAAGCTGGCGCAATTAATGAGCCGGTGGCACTCTTACCTCCCATCTATTGAAGAGACCCACCATACGCATAAAAAAGATGCACCCAGCGGAACTGCCATCACACTTGCTGAAGGCATCATGGAGGCATATCCATCCCTTGAGAAATGGTCCCTGGCACCAGACCAAGCCGAACATTCACTTACAATTACGAGCAAACGCATTGATCCGGCACCTGGCACACATGTTATTAAATATGACTCACCTGTAGACAGTATTGAGTTCAGCCATACAGCACATAACAGGGAAGGATTTGCCCTTGGAGCGGTATTGGCTGCAGAATATTTAGCAGGCAGGAAAGGTATTCATACTATGAAAGATGTACTGGCAATCCAATAAATTACTATGGCTATCAGATTCATTTTAGCTCCCATACTGGCATTTATTATTTGGCTCCCTTCTTCTGCACAAGACAAAAAAAAAGACAGCCTTTTAGCTGTACTTACAATTAGCAAAGGCGAAGAACGCATCAAAGCCCTTAATGCTTTGGCAAACATAGTGGTATACGATGCCCCGGATGATGCCAAGAAATATGCCCTGGAGTCAATCAAATTATCAAAAGAGCTTTCTTACGAACCCGGGCTTGGGGATGCGTATACCAGGATAGGCATTGCTTACGATGTAAGTGGGAAATACGACAGTTCTATCTATTATTATGAAAAAGCGCTACCAATTTACAATCAATTAAATAACCTCAAAGGCAGGGGAAGCGCACTTAACAACCTTGGATTGATTTACTGGAACACAGCAGATTATGACAAAGCCCTTGTTTATTTTTTTGATGCTTTGAAAGATTTTGAATCTATTGGAAATGAAAAATACATGGCCAATGCGCTCAACAATATCGGCCTTGTTTATGACGACACAAAAAGCTATCATAAAGCCATCGAATACCATCTGAAAGCAAGAAAGATATATGAAAAATTAAATGACGCTTATCTGAAAGGGGCGGTTTATAACAATCTGGGCAACAGTTATTCTAACCTCAACCAGCAGGATTCTGCCATGTATTATTTCAGGAATGCCATTCACCAGCATTTACAGGCAGAAGACGAATACGGGTTAAGCATTGCCTATTCGGGATATGCTACCCAACTGCAACTCATGGGATCCTACGACAGTTCACTGGTATATCATTTCAAAGCCCTTGATTTAAAAGACAAGATGAATGAAATATCGGGCTTGTCTAATACGCATGTAAACATTGCAGATATTTTCCGTGAAAAAAAAGACGACGCCCATTTCATTCATCATATCATGAAGGCAAAGGATATTGCAGAAAAGAACAACCTTAAAAAGGATCAAATCAATATCTATCATACACTGGCGAAGTATTATGAATTGAAGGATGTGCAGGTTTCCTATGACTATTTTAAAAAGTACAATATCATTAAAGACTCTGTTTTCAACGAAAACAGCAGCAGGCAAATTGCAGAGCTCAATACTAAATATGAAACCGGCAAAAAAGAAATCAAACTAAGAGAACAGGAGTTATTACTGGCAAGAAAAAACTTACTCATCTGGGGAATTGCCGCATCACTTATCCTGGTACTCTTAACCACGCTTTACTTATTTAAAAGAAGCCGCTTCAGGCAACAACGCAGGTTGCAGGAGGAAGTGATGAAACAGCAGGACATTGCCACCAAATCGGTTATTGCTGCGGAAGAAAACGAACGTAAAAGGATAGCCGCAGATTTACATGATGGTGTTGGGCAAATGATGAGCGCTGCTAAAATGAATTTATCCGTATTTGAAGCAGAATTGCCTTTTACCTCAGCAGTACAAAAAGGCCGCTTCGAAAATGTGATTGCCATCGTTGATGAATGCTGCAATGAAATAAGAAGTGTGAGCCATCAGATGATGCCCAACGCTCTGCTGAAAAGTGGATTGGCCAGTGCTATTAAAGAGTTTATTGATAAAATAGACAACAGGGTTATTCGGGTTACGTTACATACCGAGGGGTTGAATGAACGAATAGACAGTAATATCGAAACCGTTTTATACCGGGTCATTCAGGAATGTGTAAACAATGTATTGAAACATTCAAAAGCCAATCAACTGGATATTTCACTCATCAAAGATAAAGATGGTATTGCAGCAACGATTGAAGACAATGGAAGTGGTTTCGTTGTTCCAGATATCAATCAAAGCAGCGGTATCGGGCTCAAAAACATGGTTTCGAGGATTGCATTCCTTAAAGGAACTGTTGAAATTGACAGTTCGCCAGGAAAGGGTACATTGATTGCCATACACGTTCCGGTTACTTAATTGTAGAAATGAAAAAAATTAGTTCGCCTCTTTAAAAACCTTAACTTTCAACCGGCAAACTATGAAAGGAAACAAGATTTTATTGGGGATTGTGGATGATCATCAGATTGTAATTGATGGTTTAAAGTCGCTGTTAGAAGGCCACCCTTCTTTTGAAGTGGCCATTGAATGCAATGATCCTTCACAAATGCCATCCTTGTTAAAGGCAAAGCCGGTAGATATTATGATCACCGATATCATGATGCCTGGAATGACGGGGGCTGAGCTTGCGAAAATTATTAGAAATAACTTTCCCGAAATTAAAATCCTGGCATTGTCGATGAGCGGGCAGGGCGACCTGGTGAACCAGATGATTGAAGACAGTGATATATGTGGGTATGTCTTAAAAAATATCGGAAAGAAAGAACTCATCACTGCACTTGAGAAGATATCAGGTGGAGGGATATATTTCAGCGAAGAAATTTTACTGGAGATGTCGAAAGCCGGTGAACGAAAAAAGATAGCTGAAGAAGTAAACCTAACTGCCCGTGAAATTGAAATTATCCGCCTGATTGAAAAAGAATTCAATAACAAAAAGATTGCCGACACGCTTTTTTT
>JBPOHG010000025.1:0-9854 GCA_052035835.1 Bacteroidota bacterium
AACAAAACGGTCAACGTATTTTAGGCATGCACAAACCTTAAACCCTAAACCTTAAACCCTAAACCCTAAACCTTAAACCTTACAAGCCCCACTACCCTCATTCCACCACCACTGTTTGGTACCAGGCTGCATATCCGCAAAAAGCGCCCAAAGCCCCATTAGAAATATTTCCGATTACTTTATTAGGCTGTGCAAATGGGTTGCCAATACTCTGAAATGCAAATTCCCAGGTGTTCCAAAATGTATACGTTGGCCTGGTGATATTACAAAATTTGAGGGTAACGGTATCCGCTTTAAAGAAAAAATTATTTTCGTCTGAAGGAGGATCATTCCTATCAATACCCTGGGGCAATTGAATTTCGTAAGACGTTCCATCAATCACTTCATCTGTAAAAACCGAATTTTCCCCGGGATAAAAGGGCTCACTATTGGTCTTAGTGAAATAGCGAACATAATTTCCTAAACCTGCCGGGTCTGTAGCTTTCACCATCATCACCCTTTTGTTGGTATCGGGATTTTGGGGCGCTAATTTAAAATACAGTGAGTCGGGCACAATCGACAGGTTAGGGATCCTGGTTGAAGATTCATAAGTTTTGCCTTCTGCTACTATGCGTAAGGTATAGTTTGTATTGAATTCACCATTGAAAGCAGTAGATAAGCTGGAAGAGTCGATGCTATAATAATATGCTGTATAACCTGGTACCAGTGTATAGCCATATTCTTTTAACCGGTGCGTAAGCGTACCGTTGGAAACATACACTTCCGCATTTCGTACAAACGAACCTGCTAACAATTCGGGTGTAACTTCGCTGAAATACGACTGGCTTTTGGTAAGAACTACCAGTGGGGCCTCTCCATTTTCTATTTGTGCATCTACCACCAGTACAGATGCCGTTTCATTAAGATCGAAGCTGATATTTTTCTCGCAGGAAAGTAGTAACAATATACAACATCCTAATATCCATTTAAACATATTGCAAATTTACGGTTTTAAGTATATCCTTAAAACAACAAAGGCAACCCCGAAAGGTTGCCAATGTATGCTGTCCCAAAGCCTTGCCCTACTGTACAATGATCCTGTGGGCACTATTTTTTGTACGGTTACGAACCTGGATGAAGTAAACACCGGGCGGGTAAATACTCATATTAACCTGTAAATTACCGTTTACCGGGGTTGCGAACCTATGCTGGTTAAGCACTATGCCGCTGTTATTAGAAATGGTAACGATTGTAACAGATTGCGTATAGTTTCCGGGGATGGATATGTTTAGCATTTCCAATACGGGGTTGGGGTAGCAAATCACGCCTTCAGCGGCAAAGTCACTAAACCGCACCATCCTTGTGGGGGTATAGGTGAATGAACCGTCGGTATCTACCTGTTTCAGCCGGTAATAATTATAACCAGATAAGGGTTGAACGTCGGTAAAATCGTACGGCATGTTTACCTGGCTGTTTCCTGCAGCAGTAACCCTCCCGATTTTTTCAAAATTTACCGCATCCGCACTCCTCTGTATTTCAAAATAAGCACTGTTGATTTCCTGGGCAGTAATCCAAATCAACAAAACGGACGCATCTCTTTTTTGAGCAGTAAAACGGAGGAACCGAACCGGAAGCGGCCCCATCGGCCTGTAAGTATTGGCCCATCCATCGCCTTCCCCACCCTGATAAATAACTGGGTCGGGCCTCAACAGCAAGGTGCTGCTCCAACCGTCTGCTTCTCCTCCGTTAAAAATACCATTTCCGGTTTGCAGGAATCCAGTAGCAGACCATCCATCGTTAATGCCACCGTTATAAATATTCACAACGGGTTGCAACAAACCAGTTTGCGCCCATCCGTCTGCGTTACCTCCATTGAATATGTTTGAAGTTGACTGTTGATATGCAGCATTCGCCCATCCATCGTTGTTCCCTCCGATAAAAATACTGCCTGTTGCCTGACTATAACCTGTTCGCTCCCATCCATCGTTGCTTCCGCCGTTAAAGATTGCATTGTTCTGTGCCATTGCTGTAACCGTACAGAGCAACAATATCTGGATAAAAATTTGTTTTTTCATAATGGCAGTTTAAGGTGATGGGTTATGGTGCAGTACGAACAAGACGGGCACCGAAATAAGCCTGGTCGGAATCTGTACCAAAGAATGAAACAAATGCATTGGTGTACCCACGGTAAGAAGTCCGGGGAAAATCTGGATTATTACCAGAATTGAATGAACTGCCTTTATAACCAAAAGCCTGAAATGGCAACCACGTATTAATATCTGTGCGGCCATTGCTGGCCAGGAAACCATCACCATGTACGTTGTCGGTGAAAGCCAATCCCTGCGCATTTACTATCGTGACACATATTTCCACCATATTATCCGACATGTTCATTACGCCATAATAAGTTCCTCCGCTCAATTCACGTGTTGACCCAGAAGGCCTTGCAAAAATTCCTGTACGTACAGGAGATGCCAAGCTCAAGGCGGCATTTGCATCAACTGGTGTTGATACTGATTCATTGGTTAAACCTAAGTCTGTAACTGATACAAGTGGGTTGAGCGTTGTATTTCCCCAAGCATATTCATTTGGTACAGGCGGTGTATTATAACCGCGGCAGGCTTTTTCATGCTCAAGTTCCGTCATCGGGCGTAGCCCGCTCCAATCGGCTAGCGATGCAACTTTACCCATACCCAGGTACCCAATGGCACGCTCAGGCTCGGGAGCAATGAGATTGGGATGTGTTCCTGTGAAAGCTGTTAGTGCATAATAATTTGCACTTGCCCGGGCCAGGTCGAGGTGGTTTAAGAAATCGACATATTGTTGCTGGCTGCACTCATACTTCATTATCCAAAATGCATTAAATCCTTTGGGAAAAGCAGCCGGAATAGTACCGGAAGGAGTTCCCTGACCGTTTGGATTCAACGTACCTGCAGTAGTGCCAAGCGAAATGGCATTGTTGGAGGTAACCTGGAATGCATTCGAACTGCCTCCATCCCTGAAACAATTTGTTTCTGAACCCCCGCTTCCAAGGTAATAAGCACCCTGCGTGATATACACCATTTCAAGTGCAAATACCCTTAATTCAACAGTTTCATTATCTAATAAACCATCTGCTCCATAATTCCATACCAATTGGTTACCTGTAAAGTTTACGCTTCCGATACCGTTAGCGCTACGGTAAACAAATGCACCCTTACCGTCTGAAGGTACAGTTATTACAGCGCCTGTGCCTGCAACAAAACCTGTTGTATTTAAAGTGCAATGGCGCCAATCAGTGGTTCCGTTTTTCCTGAACTTGATGAATACCCAAGCACCGTCGTAATTGCTTTCGTTGGTACTGGTTCGCCAACTGTTTTCCCAGGCAACATCAAAATTTGCAACGATGGTGTTGCTGGTAGTATTCTGGCCTGTTAATGTAGCAGATGAAACAGTGATGTTATTTGATTTGCCTATTAGTGCGGTGCTAACCAGCCCAATAGCAAGCAGTAATTTCTTCTTCATGTAGGTAGTAAGTTTGGTTAATAATGAATCCAAATTTACCTTCGAAGCCATATATTTATTATACCTTGTATTGGGTATTTTACATTAATAATAATACTTCGTATAGTCTTACAAGTTAGTAATTTAAGAAAGGTTGCATTTTGTATGTTTTATTCAAAAAAAAAGGCTCCATTTAGGAGCCTGTATAAAATAACTTATTGAACTATTACCCTAGATATGCTTTCAAAGCGCCGCTGTAACGGGCTTTTTGCAAGCGTTTGATGGCCCTTTCTTTGATTTGGCGGATACGCTCTTTCGTAAGGTCGTATTTTTGGCCGATTTGTTCGATGGTAACTCCATTCTCTCCGTCGAGTCCGAAATAAGCGTTTACAATTTCTGCTTCCCTTGGGCTCAACGATTTGAGTACACGGCGGATCTCATTTTTAAGCGAATCGTGCATTACATCTTCATCGGTTTCATCACCTCCTTTTAACAGGTCGCCCATTGCTACATCTTCAGCTTCATGCACGGGCGCATCTAAAGAAGTGTGGCGGGTATTGCTTTGGAAAATATTGTTGATTTCTGTTTCACTCATTTCCAGCAATTCGGCAAGTTCCTCAGTTGAAGGCTCACGCTCATGTTCCTGCTCGAATGCCATATAGGCTTTATTGGCTTTATTGTAAGTTCCGATTTTGTTTTGGGGCAAACGTACCAGCCTTCCCTGCTCGGCCAATGCTTGTAAGATGGACTGACGGATCCACCAAACCGCATAAGAAATGAATTTAAAACCTTTTGTTTCATCGAAACGCTGGGCAGCTTTGATCAAACCAAGGTTACCTTCATTGATCAGGTCACTCAGGGAAAGCCCCTGGTGCTGGTATTGCTTAGCAACCGATACCACGAACCTAAGGTTGGCCTGAACGAGTTTGTCCAGCGCACGTTGGTCTCCCATTTTGATCTTCTGGGCAAGGATGGTTTCCTCTTCCGGAGTGATCATGGAGATTTTAGAAATTTCCTGCAGATATTTCTCAACCGCCTGTGAGTCTCGGTTGGTAATCTGTGTAGCGATTTTAAGTTGCCTCATTGTATTGTATTAAATTCAGAATAATTACGACTTAATGACAGTTTAGGTTGGGGAAAAGTTGCAATGAAAGGAAAAAAACGGTAAATCGTTCCTTACCAGACTATTCGCAAAGGTACTATTCAATTTTTGCATTTCATAATGATAAGACGAAAAAATAAGTAATTGGCATAATCTGCGGCTAATTTTAACGTTTTAGCGGCCAATCGCCTATTGAAAACTGAAGGCGAAATGAAGCATTTCAATCCTTACATTTGCTTTATGGTCATCGATTTACGTTCCGATACATTCACCAAACCATCCCCTGCTATGCTGGATGCGATGCATAATGCGCCCGTAGGCGACGATGTTTTTGGGGAAGATCCCACAGTCAATGAACTGGAAGCATTTGCTGCAGAAATTTTCGGGATGGAATCTGCAATTTTTTGTGCGAGCGGCACCATGACCAATCAGATTGCCATCAAGTGCCATACACAACCCGGGCAGGAAGTGATTTGTGATAAACTCAGCCATGTTTATTTGTATGAGGGCGGCGGGATCGCTTTTAACAGCGGCTGCCAGGTGAAAACCATAGATGGTGACCGGGGCCGGATTCGGGCCCAACAGGTGTTGGAAATGATTAATCCGGATGATATACACAAGCCTGTTACATCCCTGGTTTCTATCGAAAATACAGCTAACAGGGGCGGAGGTGCATGTTACGATCTACTTGATTTGCAAGAAATAAGGGAGGTTTGCCTCAACAACAACCTTAGGTTTCATTTGGATGGCGCCAGGTTGTTCAATGCCATGATTCATACTGGCAATAAGCCCCGCCAGTTTGGGGAACTTTTCGATAGCATTTCTATTTGTTTAAGCAAAGGGTTGGGCGCACCTGTGGGAAGCCTTTTACTAGGAAACAAGGCTTATATCAAACAAGCCCGTAGGTTGAGAAAAATGTTTGGCGGCGGGATGCGCCAGGCAGGCTACCTGGCCGCTGCAGGTATTTTTGCACTGGAAAATAATATTCCAAAATTGATGCAGGACCACCTCCATGCCCACCGAATTGCCGAAGCTTTGCTCAAAAAGAGTTTTATTGGAAAGATGTTTCCGGTTGAAACCAATATCCTCATATTTGAAGTTCAGGGGGCTTTTAATCCTGTTTCATTCGCTGCTTATTTGATGGAACGAAATATTCTTTGCATTCCTATTTCCGGAACGCATGTACGCATGGTTACACACCTGGATGTGAGTGATTCAATGATAGATAAACTGGTAAAAGTAATAGAGGAAATGTAGTTCGAGGATGGATGTATTCTCAAAAATGAACAATAACTTATAACAATCAAACTTAACCAACCCTGATAAATGTTCCCTAAAATTAACCCTTCTTCTACCCCTTCCTGGGAGAAACTACAATCATTGGCGGATGCTGCTGCCAATCGCACCATCTCTTCTCTATTCAAGCGGGAGAATAACAGGTTTGCCGGTTTCTCGGTACAGATGGAAGATTTATTATTTGATTATTCGAAAAATAACATCGATCCTCCAACCAGGGAAGCATTGGTGCAACTTGCGGCAGACTGCTCTTTGAAAGAAGCGATAGATGCCATGTTCTCTGGTGAAAAGATCAATGAAACCGAAAACAGGGCTGTGTTGCATACAGCGTTGCGTAATTTCAGCGGGAAACCTGTGTATGCAGATGGCAAGGATGTAATGCCGGGGATACAACAGGTATTGTCTCAGATGAAAAATTTCTGCCGAAGCATACATTCGGGTACGCATGTTGGTTATACAGGTAAAAAAATAAATACCATTGTTAATATTGGGATCGGGGGCAGTGATCTTGGTCCGGTTATGGTTACAGAAGCCCTTCGCCCCTACTGGATCAGTGGCATGCAGGCATATTTCGTTAGCAACGTAGATGGAACCCATATTGCCGAAACATTGAAACGGATTAACCCTGAAGAAACCCTTTTCCTCATTGCCAGCAAAACTTTTACCACACAGGAAACCATGACCAATGCGCATACAGCCCGCAACTGGTTCCTGCAAAATGGTGGAAATGAAGCCGACATTGCAAAGCATTTTGTGGCATTGAGTACCAATGCTGTGGAAGTAGAAAAATTTGGTATTGATACTGCCAATATGTTTGAATTTTGGGACTGGGTAGGCGGAAGATACAGTTTGTGGAGCGCCATCGGTTTGTCGATTGCACTTACCATTGGATATGATCATTTCGAAATGTTGCTCAGGGGCGCATATGCTACCGATCAACATTTTACAGAAACCCCATTCGAGAAAAATATTCCGGTACTGATGGCCATGATCGGTATATGGCATAGGAATTTTTCAAACATTGCTACCGAAGCTATTCTTCCGTATGATCAATACCTGCATCGTTTTGCAGCATATTTTCAGCAAGGGAATATGGAAAGCAATGGTAAATACATCAATCGTAATGGCGAACCGGTACATTACCAAACAGGCCCGATCATTTGGGGCGAACCGGGTACCAATGGCCAGCATGCGTTTTATCAATTAATACATCAGGGTACGCAGGTGGTGCATTGCGATTTTATTGTAGCGGCACAATCTCACAATCCGGTGGGCGACCATCAGCAAAAACTCCTTAGTAATTTCTTTGCACAAACAGAAGCCCTCATGAACGGCACAGCCCATGAAAATCCATACAGGGTCTTTGAAGGGAACCGTCCTACTAATTCATTTCTCATCAAAAAGATTACACCTTATACGCTCGGACAGTTGATTGCATGTTATGAGCATAAAATATTTGTTCAGGGGGTCATCTGGAATATTTACAGTTTCGATCAATGGGGCGTTGAATTGGGAAAAATCCTAGCCAATAAAATATTACCGGAGCTAGAAAACAATGCGATGGTAGAAAGCCACGATGGTTCTACAAATGGATTGATCAATGCATATAAAAAAATGAGAAGCGAGGGTTAGCAGGGCGCCGATTGGGAAGATTAATTTTTCTGATAGTTTTTCTAGTGAATAGTGTATAGTCCTAAAATAAAAAGAGCCTTTACAAAAAAGGCTCTTTTTTTATAAATGTATTTTTATTACCACTTATCTACTTCTTCCGAATGTCCATTGTCCTGAGATGCCGTAGCAGCGGGTTCAACGGCAACAGGTGTTTCATCAACAGCCGGAGTTGAAGACATGACAGGAGTTTCTTCGTTGGTAAAGGTAGCAGCAGTTGTAGCACCTTCTTCTCCTTCATAAGGGGTATCGTGATTGAATGCATCAAAATCAAAATCGGGCATCAGCTCGGTTTTAACATGATCAACAGTTTCATTCAGGCCTTTTAAAAACTTATTGAAATCTTCTTTATAAAGGAAAATCTTATGACGGTCATAACCATCAGAATCGAAGCGCTTACGGCTTTCTGTGATAGTTACATAAAAGTCATTTCCCCTGGTTTCCCTTACATCAAAAAAGTAAGTCCTGCGTTTACCTGCTTTTACTCGAATGCTGTAAACGCTTTCCATTTTTTTGTCGTTGTTTTCGTACGCCACTGTATAATTTTTTTGTTTTTAAAAATTGGCTCAATTTAGAGACTGACAAAGATATAGTTGTTTTCGATATAACAAAATATATGGGAATTTCCTGTGGAAAGCTGCTCAACCCCTTGCTCAGCCTGCATTTCGTTCCTGTTCCTGTTCCTGTTGCCTTTTGAACATATCGGCATAGAGCCCGTTTTGAGCCAGGAGTTCATCATGAGTGCCGGTTTCGGCGATCCTGCCTCCATCTAAAACTATGATCCGGTTGAATTGAAATAATGAAAAAATGCGATGTGTAATGATCAGGGCTGTTTTATCCTGCAGGAATTGATAAAGATTGCCAATGATTTCCCTTTCTGTTTTTCCATCCACTGCACTCAGGCAATCATCAAATATTACCAGTCCGGGTTGCTTCACCAAAGCCCTTGCTATTGATATCCGTTGCTTTTGCCCGCCACTAAGTGTCACTCCCCGCTCTCCCACCATGGTGTTGAATCCCTGCGGGAAAGAGACGATTTCATTATAGATACCGGCTTTGCGGGCTGCTGATTCCACTTCTTCATCTGTGGCATGATTTTTACCAAATTGGATATTGTTGGCAATGGTATCGCTAAAAAGAAATACATCCTGTGGCACGTAACTGATCCTGTGACGCAGGGTTTCGAGTTGAATCCTGTTTACCGGAATGCCATCCAGCAGGATCATTCCATCCTGTAGATCATACATGCGCAACAACAATTGAGCAATGGTAGATTTCCCCGATCCGGTTCGGCCAACAATGGCAATCTTTTCCCCCGGCCTGATATGCAGGTTGAAATCCACCATAGCCTGGATACCGGTATGCGGGTATTTGAACCCGGCTCCAATGAATTGTATATCACCTGAAATGGGTGCTTCCACAGTCTCTGCGTTATTTGCTATGGCTGGTTGTGTAAGTAAAAATTCGTTGATACGTTTCTGTGAGGCTACAGCCCGCTGGGTCATACTGGCCGTCCAACCGATAGCACTTACCGGGAAGGTTAACATTTGGATGTACATCACAAATTCGGCAATCTTGCCAACGGTCGCCCCAGGCACAGCATTGGCAACGTCGAGCCCCCCCACCATGATGGTGATAAGAGTACTCAACCCAATCAGCAGTGCCATGCTGGGAAAATAAATGGCTTCTGTTTTTGCAAGGCTCAATGCATTGCTACGGTAAGCTTCACTGTTGGAACGAAAAAAAGATTCCATCGCTTTTTCCTGAACAAAAGATTTGATCACCCTGATGCCTGAATATGATTCCTGCGCATTGGTAGTAAGGTCGCTGAGCAGCGATTGGATTTTCTCGCTTTTCTTGTTGATGATTGTGTTAACGAAATAAATGGTGAGGGCGAGAATAGGCAATGGGCAGAGCGCCACCAGGGTGAGTTTTACATCCGACCGTATCATAAAATACAAGCTGAATCCAATCACAGCGGCGAGGTTGATAAAGTACATAATCGCCGGCCCCGTGTACATACGTACCCTGCTAACGTCTTCGGCTATACGATTCATTAGGTCGCCTGTGCTGTGGGTTTTGTAAAAACCTGTGTCCAGTTTTTGGTAATGAGAAAAAATGGCATTCTTCTGGTCAAATTCAATGTGCCTGCTCATCACAATGATCGTTTGCCTCATCAGGAACATAAAAAAGCCGCTTATCAGGGCAATGATGAGTAAAATGATTCCGGTCAGAAAAATCTTAGTGCCAAAAGACTGGCTGTTAAAACGGTCTATCACGGCTCTCACCAGTACATCATAATTATGGTAATCCTGCACATCTGTGG
>JBPOHG010000015.1:0-6764 GCA_052035835.1 Bacteroidota bacterium
ATCAATTGAATCGTACGTGGGTTTTGCGGGCTGCTGAAATTATCAATCACAAATGCACCATCTGCACTTACTTGTGTAGTATGAACGGCATCCCCATCCGTTATTTTTTTAATGCCTCCTTTTTTAAGCGACAACCTGTATAAACTTTTTGTTATGGGTGACTGTTCAGTAGATACAAAGAAAAGGTTGTCGCCTTTCTCATCAAACCCTTTCACTTCCAATACATCCCAGTTCCCTTTGGTGAGCTGGCGCATAAGGATTCCATTGATATCGTAAAGATAGAGGTGGTTCCAACCATCTCTTCGGCTTTGCCAGATGAATTGCCCGGGTTTATTTTTCACGAACAACATGGGCACTAACGGTTCTGTATAGCGGGGGTCTTCTTCTTCAAAAATTGTTTTCACATAATTGCCACTGGACGCCTCATACTGGTTTACCCAGATATGGTCCTGCGCCCTGTTTACGATTACGATAAATATATAGCGGTCGTCGGGTGACCAAGCGATATTGGTAAGGTATTGTTCTGCCGGGCCTGTAGTTTTCACCCATGTTGTACTTCCTTTTTCGGCATGATAAATACCCAGCGTAACATGATGGCTTTTGTCACCTGCCATTGGGTATTTTACCGGGTTGTTCTTGGCAGGCCGGCTTGTCCAGTCAATGATCGGATACTCCGGCACCATGGTTTGATCCATCCTGTAAAAGGCAAGTTGTTTCCCATCATTGCTCCAAAATGTACCTTTTGTAATCCCAAACTCGCTCTGGTGTACCGATGACGCATACACGATGTTTGAACTGCCATCTTCAGTCACTTTTTTAACTGACCCATTACTCCCTACATAAAGATTGTGGCCATCTACAAATGCAACATAACCTGCGCTGCTTTCTTCTACATTTTCTTTTGATGAATAGGACTTATCAACCAGCACTTTGCTGCTGCCATCGTTGCCAAAAAACATTTTCTGGCCTTTTAGGTTAACCGTCCAGCCTTCTTTCCTGAACTGCATGGGCGGCAACGCTTTCACAGTATCCTGCGAAGCTTTGCGAAGGCGTTCATTGAACTGGCTCAGCGTTAAATATAAAGATTCTGCACCTGAAGCAAAATTGCCGGATACCCATGATTCTACCCCATCTGCTTTTTTAAGATAAACATATTCATTGGTACCTTTTACAAATTGCAATTGCTTCAGGTTTTCGGGTGCAAGGCTGGTGCGTGCATTCAGCATTGCATCTTCCATAGAAAGTTGCTTTTGTTGCGCCATTGATAACAAAGGCAGCAAAACGATACCCAGAACCAATAATTTCTTTAACATATTCAAATTTTAAGAGCGGTAAATGTAGGAAATATAGTAAAGGGTTGCATCAGGCAGATCGCAACATCACGCCGTTTGCAGACACCTGGAGATGATGTAAAGTGCCATTGCGAAGCGGCAGGTTGTATTTCTGATGGCCAACCGGGAAGCCAAAACAAACCGGATAATTATATGGAGCTACTTTTTCCATTACAATCTGTTCTAAACTGCGCCCGAACTCTTCCCCCTCATCATCCTTTTTGATTCGAAAGCCCCCAATTATAAGTCCTTTCAATCCTGTCAGTTTACCGGTCCTTTTGAGGTTCCAGAACATGCGATCGATGCTATACAGGTATTCTCCCGTATCCTCCAGGTACAATATTTTGCCATCTGTGTTGAGGTTGCTGGCTGTTCCTGCAAGCGATTCTATGATTTTTAAATTCCCACCTACCAGCCTGCCCGTTGCGCTGCCCCATCGGTTGTGAATGTTGTGGGGGCATTCATACAGCATCTTTTCCCCCAATAAACAATTTCGTATACCCTCTATAGATAGTTTTTGCTCGGGCTCCGCCATCGCCCAGTCGGATGGAAAGCTATTGCACATTTTTGAATGAATGCTGGCACAATGAAAATTGCGGCTGAGGTGGCAGTGCAATACAGTAATATCACTGAATCCGATGACCCACTTGGGTGCCGCCAGGAATTTTGTAAAATCAAGTTGATCAATGATCCGCACCACCCCATACCCTCCACGGGCACATAAAATTGCACTCAATTGGGGGTCATTGAGCATTTGCTGCATATCTTGTACCCGCTCTGCATCGGTTCCGCCAAAACTGAAATCCCTTTTCCCGATACAATTACCAATACGCACTTCAAAACCCCAATCCTTCAGCATTTTTACGGCGGGCTCAATTTCATCCTGGGTTATAAATCCGGCAGGGGAAGTGATCCCTATCAGCGACCCGTTTTTTAAATAAGGCGGAACGCGGTGAATGCCTTCATCATTTGCATTCGTATATACATCCGTTGAATGGGCAGTAAAGCCGGTTCCTGCGAGTAATGGAAGCACAGATCCAAGGAATCTTTTGCGGTTCATACATTAAATGTACTGCAAAAGCTTGTTTCCAGGCTTATGGTTTTCATTGAGAAAGGTTAAATCATCATTTCGCAGGTTTCGGCGATTCCGGTATTTTTGCACCCGAAATACTTCTCCCGATACGGGCTGAAGGAACCTGCCCGGTAAACAGCAGAACGCAAACATATGAACAACGAAACGAAAAGATATTTGATCACCGCAGCTTTGCCTTATGCAAACGGGTTGAAACATGTTGGCCACCTGGCGGGCTGTTACCTCCCTGCGGATATATATGTACGTTACCTCAAAGCCCAAAAAAGAGATGCAGTTTTTGTATGTGGTAGTGATGAACATGGTACCGCAATTCCTATCCAGGCAACCAAAGAAGGCACTACCGCCCAGGGGATTATTGATAAATACCACCGCATTATTGAACAGAATTTTAAAGACCTGAGTATAGACTTTGATATTTACCACAGGACTTCATCTGAACTGCACCATGAAACAGCCCAGGAATTTTTTACTTACCTCAACGACCGCAATGAACTCGAAGTAAAAGAAAGTGAGCAGTATTTTGATGAAGAAGCCAATACCTTCCTGGCCGACCGTTATATCAAAGGCACATGCCCCAATTGCAGTTATGACAATGCATTTGGCGACCAATGCGAACGCTGCGGCACTGCTCTCAGCCCCGATGAATTGATTAACCCGGTAAGTACCATCAGCGGTAAAACACCGGTTAAAAAAACGACCAGCCATTGGTACCTGCCACTGAACAAGCATGAGTCCTGGCTCAGGGAATGGATTTTACAAGAACATAAAAACGATTGGAGGCATACCGTAACAGGCCAGTGTAAAAGCTGGATAGAGGGCGGATTACAGCCCAGGGCAGTTACCCGCGACCTTGATTGGGGGATTCAGGTTCCTGTGAAAGGAGCCAATGGCAAAGTACTGTATGTTTGGTTTGATGCACCCATTGGTTATATCAGCGCAACCAAACAATGGGCTTTAAACGAAAACAAAGACTGGAAGCCATATTGGTATGAAAAAGATACCAAACTGGTGCACTTTATTGGAAAAGATAATATTGTATTCCATTGCATCATTTTTCCTGTGATGCTGAAATTGCACGGCAATATTGTTCCAGATAATGTGCCTGCCAATGAATTCCTAAACCTGGAAGGCGATAAAATGAGTACCAGCCGCAACTGGAAACTGGAAATGCAGGATTATATTGATGACTTCGTTAAAAAAGAAAATGGCGGAGCGCAATGTGTAGACATGCTACGATATTACTTAACCCAGATCGCACCCGAAACGAAGGACAGTGAATTTACGTGGAAAGGGTTCCAGGAAGCTGTAAACAGTGAACTGGTGAGCATTTTTGGAAATTTTGTGAACAGGACATGGGTACTGATGCACAAACTCTGTAATGGAAAAGTTCCGAAACTGCACGAATCTATCCTGGATGATAAAGACAGGGCGCTGATCAGCGATATCGAACAAACAAAAAAAACAATTGAACAATTACTGGAAGAATACAAATTCAGGGATGCCTTGTTTGAAGTAATTGACCTCAGCCGCAAAGGCAACAAATACATGCAGGAAAAAGAACCCTGGATTGTTGCCAGGCAATTGGAAGAAAATCCTGATGCACAACAACAAATAGACAATTGCATGCACCTATGCCTGCAATTAACCGCCAACCTGGCCATTCTCATTCATCCATTCCTTCCCAATACATCAAATAAAATGCTGAAGATGATGAAAGTGGTAGATAAAATGCTGGATTGGGAAAATGCTGGTAAAATAAAATTACTCAGTGTGGGATATAGCCTCCGGGAACCCCAGTTGTTATTCAGGAAAATTGAAGATGACGAAATAAAGTTCCAGGTAGAAAAATTAAAAAACGGTTTGATCAAACCCACAACTGAAACCCCTCAAACAAAAAAAATGGAACCTGTTGCCCAACCAGAAAAACCAGCCATACAATTCGATGACTTTGCCAAGATAGACCTTCGCACCGGGACCATCACTGCTGCTGAAAAAGTAGAAAAAGCAGATAAACTACTTAAGCTGCAGGTAGACCTTGGTACCGAGACCAGGACTATTGTTAGTGGGATCGCACTTCATTGGGAGCCTGCTGCTATCATCGGAAAAAAAGTAGTGGTAGTTGCCAATCTTGCCCCTCGTAAAATGCGTGGGATTGAAAGCAACGGGATGATCCTGATGACAGAAGATGCAGCAGGAAAACTACAGTTTGTTCAGGGAGGAGACGCTACGCCCAACGGAAGTGCAGTGAGTTAATGGTTACAGTTTATTATTATAATGCCAGGATGCTGTTTGCAGAAATTGTTTGAGGGCATTTTCAAAACGTTCTGCCAACGGCTTTTGTATTTGCAACAGGTTGTGCTTGCGATCCTTATCTGAATGATATTGATATAGGTACAAAGCTTTTGATTGATCTACATCATAACCAAATACATAACAGCTGTCGATGGCCTGGTATACTTGTGCATTTTCCCTTGTAAATACGATACGGTTGAGTGGCATATTACTGTTGAATAAATCCTGCCCGTAACTAACAATGGTATCCGAAACAGCTGCTACACTTAAAATACTGTTCATGATATCCAACTGGCTTACCGGGGCATTCACCCGATGGCCATGTGGTTGAGAAGGGTCGAAAATAATGATGGGGATCCGGCTGGCTTGTACCATATCAGCAACCGGGTGGTCCTGGTCGGGATACATCCAGTGATCGGAACAAAATAAGAAAACTGTGTTAGTATACCAGTGTTGCTTAGACGCTTTTTCAAAAAAATCACGCAGGCATTCACTGTAATAATGCATACTTTTCATGGATGGCAGCGAATTTACCAACGGCAAAGGGGCTTTATAAGTAGCAGGAAGGTCGTAAGGGTAATGCGTAGAAATATTATAATGAACTGATAAAAAAGGTTGTTGTTGACGGTTGATCTGCTCTAACATAAAAGAAAGCACATATTCATCCTGTAACCCCATCGTGTGATGATCCATTTGAGAATGCCCGGGAATAGACGCTTCACTGTGATAATGATCGAATCCCATCCAGTTAGCGGCTTTGGCAAATCCAAATTCGTCGTACCCATCCCCAATGAAAAACAATGAACGGTAGCCTTTTTTACGCAATGAACCCCCTAAACTTGTCATGGGCAGCGAAGCATACTTCGAATGATACAACGGAATCTCTGTAAGCGTTGGGATACCTGCGAGTATAGCCGTTATTCCTTTATTGGAATGATGTGCATAACTAAAAGCATTGGTAAAATAGGTACTATGCTTTAATAAAGAATCGAAAAAAGGCATATAAACATGATAAGGGCTGGTTGGATTAAAAAAATCTTCTGGCACGCTTTCCATGATAAACAATACAATATTTTTCTGTTCACTTTTTCGCTTAGCAAGCATTTGCTTAATTTCAATCGGGCGAAAAGCTTCCGTACTAAAAAAATCATACGGCCTTACCATTCCTTCTTTATTGCGGTAGATGGAATAAATGAAACTATGGGCCGAATTCTGCACATAAGGCAATTGCCGGCTACTCAACTGAGTTAGCGCAGAAGTTGGCAGTATCAACTTGTAGGTGAAAAGAAAGAACATCGCAGTGAACATCAACAAGAAGGCCACTGCTTTACTAAAACGGGCTCCCGAAATCCACCGTTGTTTTAGAGGACGGAACCAGCGGTATAACAACAAGCCCAAAAGAAAAAAAATAACTAATCCAAAAAATGAAATAAACGGGTGTTGTAAAACAAAACGAAAGGCCTGCCTTCCTCCTACGTAAAGCAAATCAGCATCTGCACGTTGCAAATGAAAGCGGTAATAAAAAATATCAAGCAGGTTTAACCCGGCAATCGCAATATTAAAAAACACCCAAATCAATGAAATGACACTCCAGAGCATTGGTTTCGGCTTAAAAAATGCCAAAAGCGACATCAACACGAAAAAAGGGACATTCACTGCTAACAAAACCAGTACATCCGAAAGCAAGGACCACTTCATGGCGATCAACCATTCACTGGTACCTGAAAAAACTGCGGAACCATTCCCAGGCTTATTATACCCCCAAAAAAACAGCTTGAGGATACACAGTAAAATGAGTAGCTTTAATAAAAAAACAAAAGCGGCCTTGCATTCTTCTTTCCAGCTTTCTGATATATTATGGGTGATGCCGCTGTTCATTGTATTTCTTACCAAAGAAATATGCTGGTGATTAAAAACAAATTCATACAAAACAAATATACTGTATCAGCACTAATACTGCTCGCTTTACTGGGAGCAGACATCCTGTTACATAAGGGCATGAGCCGGGTAATGCTCCCTGCAAGCTTTACTGAGAAAGCGGCCCCCCT
>JBPOHG010000278.1:0-3182 GCA_052035835.1 Bacteroidota bacterium
GTGGCCAGCTCAAGTGATTTTTTTGAACTTTCCATTGCTCCGGCATTATCACCCATTTCCTGCTGGATCTTTGCTTTGTACAACCACATCCAGAATGCACCGGGGTTTTCTTCGGTGGCTTTGGAAACATACTCCAGCGCCTTGCCTAAATTCTTCTCGTATTCATTGTAGAACTGAGCGGCTTGCCAGTATGGTTTTTTCTCCGACTGCAGGGCGGCTTCGAGTTGCGCTTTCACTTTTTCCCGCAGGTTCATGCTAATGGGGATTGCCACCGCTGTTTTCTCCCACATAATATGCAGTTCGCATTTTTCGGGCCTTACATCCGAAAACTGCATCGTAAAACTTTCGATATGGGTATTCATCTTCATGGGCTCTACTTTGAAACGTAAAACATCTTCCGATTCTTTATAACCGCCGGTACCCCAGTTGGTAATCCCTTTGTTTAAGATGATTTCCCATTGGTCGATGTTAGGGATTACATACAGCGCATAGGTGCCGGTATCTACTTTTTTACCTTTTAATTCTACCGGTTCGGTGAATTTAATGGTCGTGGCCCCATTGGCACCCGTACGCCAGATCTTGCCAAACGGAACGAGGTCGCCAAACACCGTACGCCCTTTGGCAACCGGACGGGAATATTTTAATTCTATTGACCCGATCCCGAATTCCTGCTTAATGGTTTGGGTAGGGGAAGGGGCTGGCATTTTTACCTGGGCCTGTGTCCCCATTGTGGCGATGGCGAGCATGGCGCCTACTAGTATTCTTTTCATTGTGATAATTTTTTTTAATGGATGATTTGAAATGGTTGAATAATGTGTGTGAAAAATATTACTGAAAATAAACTTTTACGGTTTGGTAAAACAGGCGGTTGTTCAGGAATTGTTGCTGGGCCATCATCTGTTGTTTTTCAGAAAAGCCCTGCAAACCAAACAAGCCGGCTGCGTTGCCTTTGTTGATTGCGATCTCGAGGTAGCCCGCCGAATTGAACAGGGCCAGTTTTTCCCCCTCCGCTACATCGGCATAGGTTTCACTGATCTTGTCGATCACCTCGTCGCGTTTAAATACAATCGTAAAACTGCGCCCCTTGCGTTGCTCCTCAAAATCTTCCTTGCTGATATTTACGATCACGTTCTCAAAGTTATCGATGAAAATGATCTGCCCTTCAATCCAGTTGCTGCCGAGCAATGGCTTCAACGGGTTCTTTACATTCATGGAAATGCCCGGGTCGCCCACTTCTTCGAGCGTTTTTCCGGCGAGGATATCCTGCATGGCTTTGGCAAAAACACCGGTGCAATAGAGGGTATTGCGCTGGTTCATCTTGCCCAAATTCAGCCCAACTACTTTTTGAGGTGTCTCTTCCAATATCATGGTAAGCAGTCCGTTATCTGCACAACAAATATACTGCCCGTTGTGTTCGGCCAGCAACAGGTGTTCGGGTTTCTCATCGAAAATATTTACCAGGACCAGGTGAAAACTACCGGGTGCAAAATTGCGGATCGCATTGCGGCAGATATAGGCGGCCTGGGGATAGTTAAAGGGGGAAAGGGCGTGGGTGATGTCAACAATCTGCAGGTTCTCCTGTAATTGCAATAACTGGCCCTTGATGGCTCCGGTGAGAAAGTCCTGCTCTCCGATATCGCTGGTAAGGGTTAGTAATGGCATGATGGGTGAACCGTTGGTTTGTTTATTGGCCTGATGGAAAATGTTTGTCCGAAGCCAGGTTGTTGTAATTTAATATTTAATTCTAATGATTTGATATTTATTTATTTATAAATTTTATATCAAATTTTGATTGATAAATAAAATCCTGAATGCCTGTTTTTATTTCATCAATTTACCGTCTTTAAAAAAGTACTTCCGGGTGAGCTTATCGGCCCATGAAGGAAAGAACTTGTTGATGAAAACGGTTTGTTTGCCGGTGAAAGTGAGTACCAGGGTACGCTTTCTTTTTTCCACAGCTTGCAGGATATGGGCGGCACATTCTTCGGAGCTCATGAGGTTGCTTTCGTTGAGCGGACTTTCCCCTTGTGCTTCGGCTTTGTCGTTGAGGGCGGCATTGCGGATATTGCTGCGGGTGAAGCCCGGACTAACCCACATCACATTTACCCCGTCTTCCTGCAGTTCGGTGCGGATGGCTTCGAGCCAGCCGTTGAGGGCGAATTTGCTGGCAGAGTAACCGCTGCGCCCGGGGAGGCCCCGGTAACCGGCGATGGAAGAAATGCCAACGATCGTGCCCTTGCGATGTATGATAGAATCGAGCGCCAGTTTGGTACAATAGACCGTGCCGAAGAAATTAATGTCCATCACTTTTTTAAACACATCCAGTTCTGCGTCCTTCAGCAGGGCACGCATAGAAATACCTGCGTTGTTGATGAGGATATCGATGCCGCCAAACTGTTTGATGGTAGAATCGATGAACAATTTGCAATCATTGTAATTGCTTACGTCGGCTACAATGCAATGCAGTGGTTCTTTGGAATAGCGGAGTTGCAGGTCGTACAACTTATCCTGGTTGCGGGCACAGGTAGCCACTTTTGCCCCGAGTGGGAGCAGGTGTTCTATCAATGCTTTGCCGATGCCATCGCTGCCACCGGTGATGGCTACTACCTTATTCCTGAAAAATTCACTCATATGAATAAATTAGGGCAAAAATAAGTGAGTTCGGTTGCTGTTCACAAAGAAAAGTTGTGCTTCGGGGATAATTATCCCTAAAACTTTTTCAAAAAAATTTGATACGAATTGATTTTGCCTTATTTTTGCACTCCCTTCAAAAGAGGGTACTCTAAAAGAGTGATGATTCCGTAGCTCAGTTGGTAGAGCAATACACTTTTAATGTATGGGCCCTGGGTTCGAGTCCCAGCGGGATCACGATCAAAGCCTCAGATTTTTCTGAGGTTTTTTTTATGCCCGTTATTCTCTTTTCTATTTTCAAATTCTCCTTGCCAGTACGCATTTTCTTTTTCTTCAATGGTATTTCTAATTGTTTTCTCAGATTCTGCCAGTGAACAAAAATGGGGGATATTGATGGTTGGAAGGGGGATTTTGGATAATTTGAAGTATTTCTTTGCTTGATGAGGTAAGGTATTGTGTTGAATTGTGGTAAGCGAAGAGTTAGTGGCAATACAAACAGACCCTCGTTATGAAAAAGACAGCAGAAATAAAATACCCAGACTTTAACGGAA
>JBPOHG010000107.1:0-10611 GCA_052035835.1 Bacteroidota bacterium
GTCATTGTCAATATCTATCTCTGCGTCCCTGGTTACCTTAATGGTATGGGCAGAAAAACTGTCGTAGCCGAAGAATGAAATAATATTCGGCAGGCAAAAACGTATGACATCCTCCAGCAGGATGATAAACTGTTCGTTCGTTTTGGATGGGAGGATCACGAATCTCGACAAGCTTCTAACAGGTATGGATACCAGCGCAAATTTTTGGGGGATCGACTTGTCTTTTTTCGCAAGGGTGCAAGCCAGGTAAATAGATTTATCGCTTAACACCGGGAAGCTGTGAATGCTCTCAATCATGAGTGGTACTATATAGCTCCTCACTTCTTCGTTGAAATACTGCAACACAAATTTTTGTTGCATGACATTCAGTTTTTTTTCATTTACCAGGAAGATGTTTTCCTTCTTCAATTCTTTCAGAATATCATTCCAGGTTCGGTCGAAATCATTCTGCAGCTTTAGTACTTTTTCCTGTATGTCTTCGAGTATGCGTTCTGGTTCCAGTTCGAGGTGCATCTTTGCTTTGCTTCCCAATTGCAGCATGCGTTTGAGTGTAGCAACCCGAACCCTGAAAAATTCGTCGAGGTTGTTGGAAAAAATGCCCAGGAATTTCATCCGCTCTTTCAAAGGAACAGCTTCGTCGGCAGCTTCCTGCAATACGCGGGCATTAAAAGAAAGCCAGCTGATGTCCCGTATGATCGTCTTTCGTTTTTGCAAAATTTTCCTTTGTGTAATGGTGGCCGATGTGTGCATGAAACGTTCCCGGTTTTGAGGGCAAACACAAATTACTCGGGGCATGCCAAAGCCAATAAAGTGCTACATTATTAAATTGTAAATTATTATCATCCTCCTTTCATTTTCTCAATGATGCGGGTGGTGGAGATGCCTTCAACCATTTCGGCCAGCACCACTTGGCCGCCATTGGCAATTACTTCTTTAGCGCCGGCAATTTGTTCAACTGTATAGTCGCCACCTTTCACCAGGATATCGGGCATGATGGCTGTGATGAGTTGAAGGGGCGTATCCTCTTCAAATAAAATCACGGCGTCTGTCATCAGCATGGAAGCCAGTAACAATGCCCTGGCATTTTCATCATTTACAGGCCGCTCTGGCCCTTTTAACCGCTTTACAGAAGCATCTGCGTTTACCCCTACGATTAAGATATCGCCCAGTGATGCAGCCTGTGACAGGGAAGCGATATGCCCTTTGTGCAGGATATCAAAAACCCCATTGGTGAATACTATGGTTTTGTTCTTTAATTTCCAGCGTTTTACTTCCCTCAGCAGTTCATCAAGCTGATAAATTTTCTGAGGTATTGACTGAATCGATTTCATGTTGTTTCCTGTTATTGATATATGGTAATGCAAGGAGGGAGGTTAATCCAACCACCAGCACAATGCCTGTTGAAACACCCCATATTAACCAGCCAAACGCTTTGCCAACCGGCTCATCAATATTGTACATGGCCAATGTTTGCATAACGAAAATGGGGAATGAACCAATACCTCCCGGCGTTGCAATCATGGCGAGGGTAGCCAGTGACAAAACAGAAAACGCTGCTTGGATGCTGAGGTGGCTTACACCTTCCATGGCAAAAAAACCGAGGTAGATCTGCAACAGGTACATACTCCATATAAATAATGTATGGAGCATAAAGGCCTTTCTGTGCTGTAACATTTGAATAGAACGGAATCCTTCGCCAATACCACGTACCACATGGTTGATCTTTGCAATCAGTTTATTGCCGGGGAATTTTTTAAACAAAAAACGGATGACATAAATCACACCTGCAATACTGGCTACCAGGATCAGTAATTCTACCCAAATGGGCAGGCCTTTTGATGAAACGATCGTTTCCATTTTCTTTTTCACAAAAGCGCCAACAGTGTCTACCTGTATGAGTACAGTTAACCCGATAAACATGAGGTAACATACGAAATCGAAGCTGCGTTCTACAATGATGGTACCAATGAGTTTATCTGCTTTCAGTTTCTCATACCTGGCCAGGAAAGTACATTTGAGTATTTCTCCCAGGCGGGGGATGGCTGCATTGGCAAGATAGCCTACCATCGTAACGGCAAATACATTGCTGAGTTGGGGGCGGTAGCCAAGTGGTTCCATCAGTAATTTCCACCGCATCGAACGGCTTACATGGCTTAGGATACTCATGACCGATACCGGTATCACCAGCCAGTAGTTGGCATCTTTTAAAGCAGCATAAAATTCTTCTTTTTCAGGAGCTGTCATAGATTTTAGCTGCCACCAGATGAGGAAAATACCTGCACCGAGGAACAGTACATATTGCAGTATCGATAAAAAGCGTTTACGCATAACTGGTTACAAGTTACAAAGGCTTTTCAACAAATTGATGGTGCAGGTGGTTCAGGCAACTTTCATATTATCTATCAGCCTCACATCACCCATATATGCAGCCACAAGGGCAATGACCTCAGATTTGCCATCCCAGGTTTCAAGTATTTGCAATTCGCGGTTGGTAAGCTGGAGGTAATCGGTTACAAACCCATGTTGGGTAAGTATACCTTTTCCTTCCTCCAACACTTTGCCCAAATCCCCTTGTTGGATATTATTTTTAATATATGTGAGGGCTTTAAAAATGCCGGTAGCCTGTTTCCTTTCTAATGAGTTGAGCCTTACATTGCGGCTGCTCATGGCCAATCCATCCTGTTCCCGGATGGTATCTCCAATGATGATCCGGGTATCAAATCCCCTGATGTTAATCATTTTTTCGATGACCATACATTGCTGGTAGTCTTTTCGCCCCAGGAAAAGTATGTCTGTGGGGATGATGGTTAATAACCGGTCTACCACCTGGCAAACTCCCTGGTAGTGGCCGGGCCTGGATGCACCCTCTAATACAGTTTCCAGGTATCCCAGTTCATAAAAAGGGGCTTTGAATCCATGCGGATAAATTTCATCTAGGGATGGCAGGAACAGGAGATCGCAACCCGCGGCTTCCAGCATCTCAATGTCTTTTTCAATGGTGATGGGGTATTTCTCAAAATCAGATTTATTATTAAACTGGGTAGGGTTCACGAAAATACTGCTGATACAGAGGCTGGTTTGGGATTTACTTTGCCCAACCAGGGAGATATGGCCCTGGTGCAAAGCCCCCATGGTGGGTACAAAGCCGGTTTGGGCGCCTTTTGAGCGTTGATTTTCAATAAAACTGAGAATATCTGATGCTTTTTTAAACAGGATCATATCAGTTGAATAAACGGTTGCAATTGCTTGTGCAATAAGATTTTCAATAAATTATAGTACCTTTGCACACATTTTAAAATATTGCGCATCTAACCAAGCACAAATGTCTACAAAGAAAAGAATATTATTCATAGCAAATGAAATGTCGCCTTACCTCGAGCTGACAGAATTTGCTGAGGTTGTGAACAAACTGGCAGTTTTGTCAAACGATAATAACCTTGAAGTTAGATGTATCATGCCACGCTTTGGCGTAATTAATGAACGCAGGCATCGTTTGCATGAAGTGGTGCGTCTTTCTGGTATCAATGTAACCATTGGCAACGATGATTATCCCCTGGTGATAAAAGTGGCATCCCTACCAAATGCCAGGTTGCAGGTTTATTTCCTGGATAATGAAGATTATTTTAAAAGGAAGTCGATTTTTACCGACGAAAAAGAGAAGTGGTTTGATGACAATGACCTTCGAACCGTTTTATTTTGTAAAGGGGCATTGGAAACAGTGAAGAAATTTGGATGGCCACCCGACCTCATCCATTGCAGTGGCTGGATGACAGGTTTAATTCCTATGTTCATTCGGTCGGCTTATAAAAAAGAACCCGTATTCAGCAACAGTAAAATCATATTTACGATCGGCCACAATACGTTCAAAGAAAAAATTGGAGCCGAATTCCTGAAGCTGGCAACGATCAATGACAACGTAACAAAAAAAGAACTGGAGTTTTATAAAGACAACAACAACGTGGCCATGTTCAGGGGAGGTGCACAATTTGCAGATGCGATTACTTTTGGCGCTTCCAATGTAGACAAGAAACTGGTTGATGAATATGCAAAAGTGAAAGGAAAGAAAGTGTTGAAATATAATGAAGAAAGTGATTTAACAGACTATTTACAATTATATACCGACCTTTCCAAATAGAAACTAACCCACTGAATAAAATTATATCTGTGCAAAGAAGAATCCTGTCTCTTTCTATTTCCTCGCTCGCTTTCCTCGTACTACTTGCCTGGGGCTGTACAAAAATTGATACCACTTCGATTGGTTCTGATTTGATCCCTGAAGTGGATAATGTAAACACTTTTGCCGACACACTTGAGATCATTACAACCCAGGGTGTTTTTGATGGCATTTACCGCGATACCACAAAACTGTCTAAATCTGAAGAGCCTGTACTGGGTATGATTGAAAACAGCGCCGATCCCATGATGGGAGGTACAAAAGCTGATCTTTATTTACAATTCAAACCGCCATTTTATCCTTATTACATTGGAAGGCAACCCAAGGATACCATTGTAGAAGCAGATTCGGTGGTGTTATGCCTGAGTTATAAATCTTTTTACGGCGATAGTACAACACCTGTTCAATTGCAGGTATACCGCGTTTCGGAAGATGCGAGTTTGGCCTGGGATTCTGTAATCGTTGGTGGTGGTGTGAGCACTTATATGCAGGGAAATATCAATTTCGCCCCATTGGTGGAGGAACCTTTAAGCAATGTTGTAAATGTTGATATCAGGAGAATGAAAGATACCGTGAAGATTAGTGCGGCTAAAGACCCGGTTATTAACCAGATCAGGATTAAGCTTTCCAATACCTTCCGTGACCAGTTGTTCTCCAGGGACTCGGTTCGCAATTCGATAAAGAATGCTTTTATTGCCGATTCGGTATTCAGGTTGTTTAACAACGGTTTCGCCATTAAAGCGCAGGGAGGAAAAGCCCTGATGTACCTCAACCTGCTTGAAGACAATACCAGGTTAGAACTGCATTACAAAAAGAAAAACGGAGGCCCGGTTGATACTACTTATTCGGTATTTTATTACAACTCCGGATTACAGGGGGAATCAATAAGGCCTGGCTCTGTAGCTAATAATATCGTACGCACCCGAAATGCTTTGCCCGTGGGCGACCAGGAACTATACTTACAAACCACTCCGGGTACTTTTGCCAATTTGTATATCCCCGGATTGAGTACCATGCCCAACCGCATCATTCACCGGGCTGAAATTCAGATCGAACAAATACCTGATCCCGTTCTTGATAAAATTTTTACCGAACCTAATTACCTGTATCTCGATTTAGTGGATACCGGTGCTACCAAATGGAAGTCTATTTATTTTGATTTAAACCCCAACACTTTCTATGACCCCGACTTCAAAACAAAGCTGGTGCCTTTTTATCCTGCAAACGGGGAAGTAGATTTCAGTTACTTTGGAGGATTTGCCAGAGAGAAAACGGATGCCATGGGGGAACGTACATACTATACGCTTAACATCACCCGCCATGTGCAGCAAATTGTTACCAGGCGAACAAACAATTATAAATTCAGGCTGTTCCCGGCCCATAGTTTTACTTATCCACAGCATGCAGCCGTGCAAATACCGTATCGAAATGCGATTGCTTATGGAAGGGTGAAGATTGGCGGTGGTGCAAATACCAACCCGCAATACCGGATGAAAGTGCGAGTGATATATTCAAACATTAAATAAAAGACCGGTTATACACAGTACAAAGTCATTCTTCTTAGAATGACTTTGTTGATTTAGGCCAGCCCCTTATCTTTGCAATCTCAAAAAAAATAATATGCCTTATTTATTTACTTCAGAATCAGTTAGTGAAGGACATCCCGATAAAGTTGCAGACCAGATCAGTGATGCACTCATCGATCATTTCTTAGCCTTTGATCCCAGCAGCAAGGTAGCTTGCGAAACACTTGTAACGACCGGGCAGGTTGTATTGGCCGGGGAAGTGAAAAGTAAAGCATACCTCGATGTGCAGGAAATTGCCAGAGGGGTTATCCGTAAAATCGGCTATACCAAAAGTGAATACATGTTTGAAGCCAATTCTTGTGGTATCCTTTCTGCCATTCACGAACAATCTGGTGATATCAACCAGGGGGTAGACCGTAAGAAAAAAGAAGAACAGGGAGCAGGTGACCAGGGAATGATGTTTGGTTATGCAACCAATGAAACAGAAGATTATATGCCCCTGGCGCTCAACCTGGCACATAAACTGCTGGAAGAACTGGCTGCATTGCGCAGGGAAAACAAGCAGATCAAATACCTGCGCCCCGATGCAAAAAGCCAGGTGACCCTAGAATACGATGACAATAACCAACCAGTACGTATAGACGCTATTGTTGTTTCTACACAACACGATGATTTTGGAAAAGATGATGCCATGCTGGCCAAAATCAAAAAGGACATCATCAATATCCTCATCCCAAGGGTAAAAGCAAAATATCCAAAATATTCGCACCTTTTCAATAATAAGATCAAGTATCATATCAACCCAACCGGCAAGTTCGTGATTGGTGGTCCGCATGGCGATACTGGCCTCACCGGCCGTAAGATCATCGTAGATACTTACGGTGGAAAAGGGGCCCATGGTGGTGGCGCATTCAGCGGAAAAGATCCCAGTAAGGTTGACCGTTCTGCCGCATACGCAACCAGGCATATTGCCAAAAACCTCGTAGCCGCAGGTTTGTGCAGCGAAGTACTGGTTCAGGTGTCGTATGCAATTGGTGTGGCACAACCCACCAGTATCAACGTAACCACCTATGGTACTGCCAAAGTAGGCCTTACAGACGGGCAGATCGCCGAAAAGATCATGGGTATGAAATGTTTCGACATGCGCCCTTATTTTATCGAACAAAGGCTGAAACTCCGCAACCCGATGTACAGCGAAACAGCAGCGTATGGTCATATGGGCCGCAAAAACGAAGTTGTGGAGAAAACTTTCATCTCTCCGGATGGTAAAGCCGTAAAGAAAAAAGTGGAGCTCTTTACATGGGAGAAACTAGACGCTGTGAAAGAAGTGAAGAAAGTATTCGGACTGAAATAATATAACCAGCATACACTAAAGCCACAGGAAACTGTGGCTTTTTCATTTATACCAACCACTATCGGCGCTCTGGGAAATATCAACTAATTTTGAGCAGTGAAAAATTTTCGACACCAGCATCAACGGCCAAAAAAAAATATGCTTATCGCCGGCAGGGAAGCCGTTATCAAAGCATTGAAAGAAGGGAAACCATTAGAGAAAATTTACCTGCAGGCTACCATTCATGGCCCGCTGGTGGATGAAATTAAAAAACTGGCAGGTACCATTCCGGTACCCATCAGTAAAGTGCCGGTAGAGAAGCTCAATAATTTTAATATCAGTAACCATGAAGGTTGTATTGCGCTGATTTCAAAGATTCAGTACCAGGACCTGCAGCAAGTGATCTCCTTTGTGGTAGACAAGGGCGAGGTACCACTGTTTTTGATATTGGATGGAATCACAGATATCCGCAACATCGGTGGTATTGCAAGAAGTGCATTTGCATTTGGGGTGCATGCGATCATTATTCCCGATAAAGGGGTTGGTGCGCTCAATGAAGATGCTATCCTCACATCAGCAGGAGCACTGGAACAAATCCCGGTGTGCAGGGTTGGGAGCCTCATGAAAGCAGTGGATGAATTGCATTTAAATGGCATAAGCGTATTTGCCAGTGAAATGACTGCTTCAAAAAATGCAGGGGCATGCGATTTCACCGTGCCGGCAGCCATCGTTATGGGCGGTGAAGAACATGGTATTTATCCCGCACTCATGAAAATATGCGATGAACAATTTCGTATACCCATGCCCGGTAATTTTGAATCACTCAATGTTTCCGTAGCAACCGGCGTAATCCTTTACGAGGTTGTGAAACAACGGTACTGAGACAGTTACAATTAAACTATAATATGCAAGTTCCACCCGTAAAATTGATTGAATGCCCCAGGGATGCCATGCAGGGATGGCCACATTTTATTCCTACTGCAGATAAAATCAGCTATATCAACGGGCTCCTGCAGGTTGGTTTTGATACGATTGATTTTGGAAGCTTTGTTTCGCCAAAAGCCATTCCCCAAATGGCCGATACAAAAGAAGTATTAGCAGGCCTGGATATGGCTGGTACTACTTCAAAATTACTGGCCATCGTTGCCAATACGAGAGGGGCCGTGGATGCAATTCAGTTTCACCAGATCAGTTACCTGGGCTTCCCATTTTCCATTTCGGAAACCTTTCAGCAAAGAAATACAAATACATCCATTGAAACTTCTTTTGAAACAGTAAAGGCAATGCAGGAATTGTGTGTTGCAAACAATAAAAAACTGGTTATTTATATATCGATGGGATTTGGCAACCCTTATGGCGATATTTACAATGAGGAGCTCGTGTTTGAATGGGTAAATAAAATGGTTGAATCTGGTGTAGATATCATTTCACTCGCCGATACGGTTGGACTGGCAACGCCTGCTATGGTTCATCGTGTGACCCAATACCTGGTAGAAGCGCTGCCACAAATCGAAATTGGCGTTCATTTGCACTCCACCGCAGATAACTGGAAACAAAAAATGGATGCGGCATTAGAAGCCGGGTGCCGCCGCTTTGATGGTGCACTCAAAGGAATTGGCGGTTGCCCAATGGCAGGCGATGACCTGGTTGGCAACATGAATACAGAATGGATGATCCCACATTTACAGGCGAAAAAATTATTGGGCCCCATCAATATGAACGCACTGGAATTGAGTAGCCGTACTGCTGCAATGATTTTTGTATAACACTGGATAATAGTTATGGATTTTCATCTCGAGTTTACTCCCCGGCCTTTTCCCAAAAAAATAAGCCACCAGCACCGCCTGTTGCTAATGGGCTCTTGTTTTACCGAACAAATTGGAGCTAAACTGCTGGCTCATAAATTCAGGGTAATAGAGAACCCACATGGAATATTATTTAATCCGGTTAGTATTGGCAATGCGCTCCATGCATATATCATCAAACAGGAAGTGCATGAATCAAACTTATTTTGCCGGGATGGCATTTGGGGAAGCTGGGATCATCATACGAGGTTTTCGGCGGTGGACTCCGCATCAAGTATCAATAAAATCAATGCGTCTAATCAGGTGGCGCATGATTTTTTGAAACAGGCAGACTGGTTAATCCTCACCCTTGGATCGGCTTTTGTTTATGAACTGGAAGGGGGCCGTGTGGTGGCGAATTGCCATAAAGTGCCTACCGACAAGTTCACCAAACGATTGCTCACTGTTGAAGAAACAATGGCATGCCTGCGAAATATCATAGATCAGGCACAGGCATTCAATCCCGGGATCAATATCATCTTTACGATTAGCCCTGTACGGCATTTGCGGGATGGATTTATTGAAAACAACCGAAGTAAATCAACCTTAATCCAGGCTGTACACAGTGTGGTAGCCCCTCAACAACATACTTTTTATTTCCCGGCCTACGAATTGGTGATAGACGATCTTCGTGATTACCGTTTTTATGCGGAGGATATGGTACACCCTAATTATGCTGCAACCAATTATGTTTGGGAGAAATTCCTGGAAGCCTGCGTACATGAGGATGCAAAACCACTGATGAAAGAAATTGCGGCCATCCAGTCGGCCTACCGGCATAAGCCTTTTCAGCCCCAATCGGAACAACACCGGCATTTCCTCCAGGTACACGCATTAAAAACCAGGCAATTGATGCAAAACCACCCTTACCTCAACCTGGGCGAAGAGTTGGCTTTCTTCACAACAGGCATCCAATAGGTTCAATAATTTGCAGCCTTTTTCATTTTTTATTAATAACTTTCAGGTGAAAACCGGGATGCCTGGCAATAAAACCTATGTTATGAAAAAAGCGATTCTTGCTGTCATTTTTTCTCTTTCTGTTTTTATCAGTTCTGCTCAGCGGATATATAAAGTAACGCTGGCGGATAATGGCAATTCTACCATCACTACTGTGGCGCTCGATGAAAATGTGGTGATTAATATTTCTCAGGATGGCAACCTCACGGAGTGGGGGGTAGACCGCTATTTTGGCCGTACCGATAATAATATCAACCGCAAGCTTGATCCATACACCGGCCGTATCGAATATTACACCGAGAACGATAATGAAGCATTTAAAGGAAAGATCAAGTTTATTGGTAAAACCCTCATCACTTATTATGCAACATTTGATAACCCGGTTTTTTCTGGAAGGATCAAGAGTATCGGCAACCAGAAATTTGAATATTACTCAAACTATGATGAAGTAGCTTCACAAGGGAAAATCAAACAATTAGGCCAACAAACGTTTACATATTATTCATCCTTTGATAACGAGGCATACAAAGGCAAATTAAAAGCTGTTGGCTCGGTAGGTGTTACTTATTATTCTTCGGTAGAAGACAAAGCATTTGCCGGCAAAGTGAAGTCTGTTGGTGGCAGCCAGTTTGTTTACTACTCATCTCAGGATCCTCAAAAACCGCTCAGGGGTATGCTCAAAACAGGCAGGCAGTTGCAAACCCTCAACGGGATTATTTTCTGGATTAAATACAACTAAATAAAAGTTGTGCGTTTCCGTTAGTGGATGCGGTCGCC
>JBPOHG010000258.1:0-12347 GCA_052035835.1 Bacteroidota bacterium
ATGACGTATACTTGTCCGGCTGCCCGCAATTTGTCACTGGGCCGTTGGGAATGCCCGGTTCCTGTATCGCCCGCCTGCAATGCCAATTGTATCGGCTGTATTTCTTTTCAGCCCGAAGAGGAAAGCATTGTAAGTAATCAAGACCGGCTAACATTTAAGCCTACCCCGGAAGAGATTGTTGAGTTTACAGTTCCACACTTGGAGACAGCGCCTTATCCCATTATCAGTTACGGACAAGGTTGTGAAGGTGAACCATTTCTGATGTGGGAAACGATCAGGGATTCTCTCATTGAAATCCGCAAGCATACATCAAAAGGAAGCATCAATATTAATACCAATGGAAGCAAGCCAGATGCAGTAAAAGCATTGTGCGAAGCAGGGCTCAATAGCATGCGGGTGAGTACGAATTCGGCCAGGGAGCATATTTACACCGCTTATTATAAAGCGAATAATTATGTGTATGCCGATTTGATGGAAAGCTTAAAGATGGTGCGTAGTTATGGTGGGTGGACCAGCATCAATTATTTTGTTTTTCCCGGGATGACCGATAGCATTGAGGAATATGAAGCCCTGCGAAAACTGATCCGCGAAACAGACCTTTGCATGATTCAATGGCGCAATTTTAATATCGACCCCGATTGGTACCTCGAAAAAATAAATGTGGCAGAAACTGGTGAATGTATGGGGGTGAAACAATTAATGGAATTGATCAGGGAAGAGTTCCCTAACCTCAAATACGGGTATTTTAATCCGCCCATGGAAAGGATCAAGGGGGATTTTGAGCATGATTTTGCTCATTGGGGGTAGGATGTAAAAGTTATAAGGTTTGAGGGTTTAAAGTTTTTGCTTGCAATATTTAAAAGCGATTTTTTATTTTTTACTTTTCAAGGTTTCGTCTAGCCACTTATAAAATTCATGTTGCCATACCAATGCGTTTTGTGCAGTGAGTACCCAATGGTTTTCGTCGGGCAGGTACACCAATTTGCTTTTGATGCCTCTTAACTGTGCTGCCTGGAAAGCTTGTAAACCCTGTTCGATGGGGACACGGTAATCTTTTCCTCCCTGGTAAATGAGGATGGGGGTATTCCATTTGTGTACCAGGTCAATCGGGTTGAAACGCTTCATGAAGGATTGCACTGCTTTGTTTTGTTTGTCCCAATAACGGCCACCAAAATCCCAGTCAACAAACCAAATTTCTTCTGTGGTTCCATACATGCTTTTGAGGTCGAATACACCATCGTGAGCAATGAATGTTTTAAAGCGGTTGTTATGGATGCCTGCCAGGTAAAATGCAGAATAGCCTCCATAACTGGCGCCAACACAACCCAGCCTGTCTCTGTCTACATATTTCTCTTTACTAACGGCATCGATTGCACTCAGATAATCTTTCATCACTTGTCCGCCCCAGTCTTTACTAATCTGTTCATTCCATTTGGTACCATGGCCCGGCATGCCTCGCCGGTTGGGTGCCACCACGATGTACCCATTTGCAGCCATCAGTTGAAAATTCCAGCGGAAAGAATAATACTGGGTGAGTGGCGATTGCGGCCCTCCCTGGCAGTACAACAGTGTAGGATATTTTTTCGCAGGATCAAAATCGGGAGGGTATATGACCCAAACAAGCATGTCTTTACCATCGGTGGTTTTCACCATCCGGCGTTCAGTTTTGCTTTGTTTAAGATTTGCATAGAAATTGTCATTCACATGTGTGAGTTGATTCATTTCCCCGGTTTGCAGGTTTACCGTAAAGAGTTCGGCAGCATGGTTCATATCGGTGCGGCTCACTACCATGGTATTGCCTGTTTGGCCAACAATCCCGTTCACATCAAAATCGCCCCTGGTAATTTGTTTTACTACCGGGAGCATTTTGGTTCGGCCGGGATCATTCACTTCAAATAATTGGAGGGTCCCGTTAACCGGGGCATAAAAGTATATGCGTGTGCCATCTTCACTCCATACAAATCCTTCAACATGTATATCGTCCCTGAACCGTGTAAGATTGGTGCGGGTCATCCCGTCCCATACAATGATATCCTGCTTATCTGCTTCATACCCGTCGCGGCGCATGCTCAACCAGGCCAGTTTATTGTTGCTATTGAAAGAAGGGTTGAGGTCGTATCCCTGCATGCCTTCGGTTAAGTTGGTTGTTTTGCCTGTTTCAACATGGTAAGCAAACAAATCTGTATTGGTACTGGTAGCATATGCTGTACCATACTTCTTTTTGGTAACGTATACAATGGTTTTGCCATCTGCACTCCAAACATAATCCTCTGTACCGCCAAATGGCTTAGTTGGGCAATCATAGGGTTCCCCTTGCATAAGGTCTTTCTTGTTAGATGGATTGCCAATTTCTGTTAAAAAAACATGGTCGAAGTTGCCATCTTCCCAGGTGTCCCAGTGGCGGTAATTCAGTTGATCGAAAATATATACATTCGATTTGGTAAGGGTAGGGTAATGGTCGGTGCCGGATATTTTTCTAATTTTCACCGGTTCATCACTCAAACGGTATTTACCATCGGGCGAAATCCTGTCGTTTGCTAAAAGGCTATCCGTTGACGTTAGTTCGGTGGTTTTTCCGGATGCTATGTCAACTGCAAAACGGGTGCTGCTGCTCTTATTGGCTTCTGCATTAGGGGTGCTTACCCTGTACACTACCTGTTTTTTATCTTTAGAAATCCCCAGGCCGGTAACCCTTCCAACCTGCCATAACAATTCGGGGGTAAGGGGTTGCTGGGCGCTTGCCATCATGGGCAGTATGATCAGCAGTGAAAAAAGTAATTTCTGCATGATAAATAGGTTTGATGCTTGATTGATTATTTATATTCTCCAAATACAGCACGTAGTGTATCTGAAATTTCGCCCAGTGTACAATATTGCTCTACCGCTTCCAGTACCACCGGCATCAGGTTGTCCCCGCTTATCGCAGCATTTTTTAATTGCTGCAGGCAGGCATCGACCGTTTCCTGGTTGCGCCTTTTCTTCAGGTCCTGGAGTTTAGCCGATTGCATTGTTCGGATGCTGTCATCAATTTTAAAAGGCGGGATGCGTTCTTCCGATTTTACCTGGAATTTATTTACGCCAACAATGATCTTCGACTGGTCTTCGATTTGCTGTTGGTAAGTATAAGCGCTCCTGGCAATTTCATCCTGTATAAACCCTTCTTCAATGGCTGCCACGCTGCCTCCCATGGCATCTATGGTACCCATCAGTTCCCATGCTGTAGCTTCCACTTCGTTGGTGAGCGACTCTACATAGTAACTGCCGGCAAGCGGATCGGCGGTATCTGCTGCACCGCTTTCAAATGCCACGATCTGTTGTGTACGCAATGCGATGCGGGCGGCATCTTCTGTAGGAAGGCTGAGCGCTTCATCGTAACCGTTGGTGTGCAGTGATTGGGTGCCTCCCAGTACGGCTGCCAGCGTTTGTACCGTTACCCGGCTGATATTATTCATCGGTTGCTGGGCTGTTAATGTACTTCCTCCCGTTTGTGTATGGAAACGGAGCATCATTGCTTTTTCATCGGTAGCCCCCAGTTCTTTCATGATCCTGGCCCACATCCTGCGGGCTGCCCTGAATTTGGCAACTTCTTCAAACCGGTTGTTGTGTGCATTAAAGAAAAATGACAGCCTTTTTCCGAATACATTGATATCAAGGCCTTTTTCGAGTGCAGATTTCACGTAGGCTTTACCGTTACTGAGGGTGAAGGCAATTTCCTGTACGGCCGTACTGCCGGCCTCCCGGATATGGTAACCTGAAATAGAAATGGTATTCCATTTGGGCAATTCCCTGCTGCACCATTCAAAAATATCGGTAATGATACGCATCGAAGGTTTGGGAGGGTAAATATATGTGCCCCTCGCAGCATATTCTTTTAATATGTCGTTTTGTATGGTACCCGAAATTTTAGATAAATCGGCACCCTGTTTTTTTGCCAGCGCTACATAGAATGCCAGCAATATAAACCCGGTGGCATTGATGGTCATGGAAGTGGAAACATCTTCCAATTTGATCCCTTCAAATAGTTTTTCCATGTCTTCGAGGCTGTCTATCGCTACGCCAACTTTACCTACCTCGCCTTCGGCAAGCGGGTGGTCGCTGTCGTACCCGATTTGCGTTGGCAGGTCAAATGCAACACTGAGCCCGCTTACACCCTGGTTGAGTAAATAATGGTACCGTTTATTGCTTTCTTCGGCAGTAGAAAACCCTGCATACTGCCGCATGGTCCACAGTTTTCCCCTGTACATCGATTGTTGTACGCCGCGGGTAAAAGGGTAGGCCCCGGGCAATGCTTGCTCTATGGTACCGGCATCGGCCGCAGTATAAACTTCTTTGATTGTAATTCCTGAATCGGTGGATTTATTTGTTTCGGGCATATGGCTATAAATTAATCAATCACTTTTTTTGCTTCAAACTGGAGGGCTTCCAATACTACCGTATTTAATTCAGCATTGTGGTTGAGGCTATATTCAATGATGCGTTTACTCAGGTCAATGGCAGAAGCATCCGCCGGCATATGAACCGCCAGTTGATTGATGATATAAATATTCTGGTCTTTTAACCGGGTTACCGCAGCCCATACTTCGGGGCTTACATAAATCTGCTGGGTAATATTGTAATCATATTCTGCTTTAATGGTATCTACCAGGATTTTTTGCAAAGCAGGTGCATTCATCTGCATCGACTCTATTCTGTTAACGAGGTTTTGAAGCCCTGCCCGCTCTGTAAAAAGCGTGAGCCTTTCGAGTGCCTGCAGTTTAAGTTTCAGGCCTTCATTGTTGATGTCTAATCGTTCCTTGATTTTTTCTTTCATGGCCCTGAACTCAAGGAGCAGCATACCTATTATTACAAAGACTACCACCATTACAGCTGCCTCAACATATTGAAACTTAAATTCCAGTAATACCATATGCATTGTTTAATTACAAATGTAGCAAGAAGCACCAACAAATTCCTGCTTTCGGAAACCTGCTTCCCATCAGCCATAAAAAATCGTCGTAATTTTGTAAAAAATGTAATGTATGGAAACGGCTATCAACGCACCAATACAATTCACCGAGTCGGCCAGGAATGAGATACGGCGCTTAATGCAGGCGGAAGGGTTCAACCAGCAGCAATACCTGCGTGTAGGCGTAAAAGGAGGAGGCTGCAGCGGCATGACCTATGTGCTCGATTTTGATATGCAAAAGGCGGCCGACCGTTTATTTGAAATGGATGGTTTTTCTTTTATCATCGACAAGTCACATGAACTATACCTTGCCGGTATGCAGGTAGATTGGGAAGGCGGATTGAATTCCCGGGGCTTTACATTTAAAAACCCAAATGCCAGCAGCACCTGCGGATGTGGCACCAGTTTCGCCGTGTAGTAAACAGACAAGTACAATAAAAAAATCCCGCTCTTTTGAAGCGGGATTTTTTATGCGTAGTTATATGTTAAACAACGATGCGGTCGTCGTCTTTCTTTTTAGACCTGTCAACCTCTGGCGCTGCTGCACCCAATGGTTTGTCTTTTGCAACATCAACCAGGATGGGGGCACCTACGAAAATAGATGAATAAGTACCTGTGATCACACCAATCAACATGGCAAATGCAAAACCTCTTGTTACTTCGCCACCGAAGATGAAAAGTACCAACAGGGTGAGGAATACGGTGAGCGAAGTCATAATAGTACGGCTCAATGTATCATTGATCGCTTTATTGATGATCGTGGTTTTGCTGGCATTCTTCATATCCCTGCTGTATTCACGGATCCTGTCGAATACAATCACCGTATCGTTCATCGAGAAACCAATAACGGTAAGTACCGCAGCAATGAAATGCTGGTCAATTTCGAGCGGGAATGGCACAATGTTCTTAAAGAAGGAGAACACCGCCAGGGTTACCAATACGTCATGCAACAGCGTGAGGATGGTACCGGCAGAATACCTCCAGTCGCGGAAACGGATGAAGATATAAAGGAAGATAATGATGATCGCAAAAATGGTGGCTTTAACCGCACCTCTTTTAAGGTCATCGGAAATACTTGGCAGAATGGTTGTTTTACTCTGGATATTTTCCTTCGCAAATTTCTCATAAGTGGTGCCTGCAGGCAACACATTTTTGAGCCCTTCATACAATTTCACCTGTACCATGCTATCTCCATTGGGTTGTTCCCTGAGATAAGCGGTGGTAATATTGATATGCCTTCCATCCTGTCCAACTGTTTTAAGGATCGCATTGTCGCCTCCCAATGAAGTGTGAAGCTGGTCCCTCATGGCATCGGTTACATCTGTACGTTTGTCGAATGCAACGGTGTAGCTACGGCCACCTTTAAACTCAACGCCTTCATGGAAGCCATTGAAGAAAGCGGCTACGCCTGCCAGTAATACAATCGCTGAAATTACATAAGCAACTTTCCTGAACTCAATAAACTTAAAGCTGGTGTGCTTGAATATTTTCTTTGAAATAGCAGTAAAGTAGTTGAAGTGGCGGTTCTTGTTCGTCCAGAAATCGGTAATCAGCCTTGATACCAGGATACCGCAGAAAAGCGATAACAACAAACCGATGATCTGTGTGGTTGCGAAACCAAGTACCGGGCCCAACCCGAAGTAGAACAGGATCACGGCCGTTAACAATGAAGTAACGTGGGCATCAATGACAGGTGCGAGCGAACGGCGATAGCCATCATTCACTGCCTGCTGATAAGATTTTCCCCTGGTAAGTTCTTCCTTGATACGTTCGAAGATGATTACGTTGGTATCTACCGCCATACCGATGGTAAGTACCAAACCGGCAATACCTGCGGCAGTTAAGGTAGATCCCAATGCTGCAAGTACACCAATGGTGAAAAGGAGGTTGAGGATAAGGGCAATATTGGCCACCCAGCCACCTGTGTTATAATAAACAAGCATCAGGATAAAGATCACGATGAATGAGATGGCAAATGCCATCATACCACCATTAACAGCTTCTTTACCCAGGGTAGGGCCAACTTCCGTTTGTGCAACGATTTTAGCCGGTGCGTCAAGTTTTCCTGATTTTAAGATGTTCGCGAGATCCTGTGCTTCTTCCACCGTGAATTTTCCGGAAATCTCAGAAGAACCTCCTTCAATAGGCCCGTTTACATTGGGGGCACTGTATACAATACCATCCAAAGCAATGGCAATAGGGCGCCCAACATTTTTACCAGTTAGTTTAGCCCAGGCTTTTGCACCTGTGCTGGTCATATTCATTTTGATGGCCGGCTTTCCAAATTCATCATAGTCCTGCCTGGCTTCTTCAACACTCTCACCTTCCAGCGGGGCTTTTTCATTGCCCGGGTTGGTTTTCACTGCATAGAGCGGGAAAAAGCGCTGGTTCCCTTTCGCTGCTTTTTCTTCGATACCAAAGAGGAATTTTACGTTTGCAGGCAAAGCAGATCTAACAACATCATTGTTCAAGTAGTCGTTAAAACGGCCGGTGTCCTGTAATGCAACGTTACCAATTGCCGGTGCATAATAACGGCGGCCATTGTTATCTGTTTGAACATCTATTGGGTTAATGACCCTGAAGAATGGGTTTTGGTTCTGCTTTAATTTATTGGTGTCTTTAGCAGCCGTACTGTCTAGCGCAGTAACGCCATTGAGGTAATTTTGCAGATTGAGGTCGGCATTTTTTAAAGATTCTGCCAGTTCATCAATCTGGTATACTTCCCAGAACTGCAGGTTGGCAGAAGATTGCAAAAACTTACGAACCCTTTCCGGATCTTTTACACCTGCAAGTTCTACAGTAATAACACCTTTATTCTGATCGAGGTTGATGCTAGGTTGTGCAACACCAAACTTATCAATACGTTTAATGAGGATCTTGTACGTTTGGTTGATCGCATCTTTGGCAACAGCCCTTAACTTGCCTGTCACTGCATTATCATCATCACTGATTTTTACATCTTTACCCGGACCAGCAAATATAGAACTCAGTTTTCCTGTTCCATTTTGCTTTACGAACGCATCGGTGAACAATGTAATGTAATCTGATTCGCTGTTGATTTTTTGTTGGGTAGCCGCACCAAGCGCAGCGAGCAATTGAGGCTCACGTGGGTTGTTGCTGAGGGATTTAAGCAATCCTTCCAAACTAACGTCCATGGTTACACTCATACCGCCCTGTAGGTCGAGGCCAAGGTTGAGTTCATTTTCTTTACACTTCTGGTAAGTGGTACCAACAACCGGGTAAATGCTTTTATCCCTGGTGCTGTCGAGTATCCGTTGTGTTTTTTCCTGGATCAGCAGATTCCGTTCTTCGGGAGAAAGATTGCTGTATTGCTTTTTTACGATCCGCTCTGCATCTTCTTTTACAGAACCTTCATAGCTGCGTACCACCCAGGTGTAAGAGAGCTCCCAAAGTGATATCAGTGTGAGCGCAATAGTAAAAAACCAGACTAAACCTTTCAGTTTCATGTTGATGTACTTTTTAGTAACTAATAAGCAGTTAAAATTTTAGAGTGTGCAAAGATAGGGGAAAAACCGATTGCAGCTATTCGTGGTTGCTTTTTGGAAATTTGGGTGGCTTTTTAAGGTATATAATTGATAATCATATCTATATATCGTTTCCGGATACCCTTATCAACCACCTGTTGATAAACTTACCGTCCTTCGCGGAAGGAAATTGCCGATGCCCGCTTGCGATCCAATCAGTAAAAATTAAATTTTTGCCTCCTTAACAGGATAGTATTTGTTCAGGAGCTGCTTATGCCCAAAGCCGGCAAAGGCAATACCTTGTTTAATAGAAATTTTTCAAACAACGCTTACCAGTTTTGAATCAACAAGGTTTTCATATTGAATACTTTATAGAATTGGTTAGTTTTGCCGCTTATTAAAACGATTGCGATGCATTTATCTTCTCTGTTAACCCGTTTCAATGAGCCAGAAACACTTAAGATGGCAAAGTTGGGGAGGGAGTTGAGAGCCAAAGGGATTGATATCACTGACCTGAGCCTGGGAGAACCCGATTTTGATACGCCCGAGCACATCAAAGCCGCCGCCAAAAAGGCAATTGATGACAACTACAGCCATTACACACCCGTTGCAGGGTACCTTGATCTCCGCCAGGCAGTGTGCACTAAATTACTCAGGGATAACCAGCTTCATTACACCCCCGAACAAATCGTAGTTAGTACCGGCGCCAAACAAAGCATTGCCAATACCGTATTGGCCATTGTGGATGCGGGTGATGAAGTGATCATTCCAACACCTTATTGGGTAACCTACAGCGAAATTGTAAAACTGGCCGGAGCTGTTCCGGTGCTGGTTAAAACAAGTTTCGAACATGGATACAAGATCACAGCAGCAGAACTGGAAGCACATATCAATCCCAAAACTAAATTGTTTATGTTTTCATCGCCCTGTAACCCTACAGGTGCCGTTTACAGCAAAGAAGAATTGGCTGCATTGGTAAAAGTGTTTGATCAGCATCCCGCTATTTTTATCATCAGTGATGAAATTTATGAACATATCAATTTCGCAGGGGGGCATGCCAGCATTGCCGCTTTTGAATCAGTGAAAGACAGGGTAGTGGTAGTGAACGGTTTGAGCAAAGGTTTTGCCATGACCGGTTGGAGGGTAGGTTATATTGCCGCCCCATTGGAAATTGCGAAGGCTTGTGATAAAATACAGGGGCAGTTTACCAGTGCTACCAATTCCATTGCACAAAGGGCCGCCATTGTTGCCCTTACCGGCGATTTGAAACCCACCGATGATATGGTGCAAGCATTTAAAATGCGCAGGGCCAAAGTAATGGAATTGTTAAGTGCCATTCCCGGGATTCAATGCAGCGAACCACCCGGGGCATTTTATGTATTTCCGGTGGTGAAATCTTATTTCGGAAAGAAAGACCCAGATGGCGACACGATCCACAATGCCGATGAATTGTGCATGTATTTCCTTAATAAAGCACATGTTTCTACCGTTACCGGCAAGGCCTTTGGCGAACCCGATTGCATCAGGATATCTTTTGCCAACAGCATCGAAAATATTGAGAAAGGGTTTAAGAAAATTGCAGATGCGCTGGCCGCTTTACAATAAATTGTATTATCGTGTACGCATGGTAGTTAGCTGCTGGTGCAATGATACCACCTGGGGGATCAGCAGGCTTTGTTCATCATTGTGAATGATAAAATCACAACGGTTGAGTTTGTCCTGTTCATTCATTTGTTGATCCATCCTGGCTTGCACCTGTTCTTTGCTAATGCCATCCCGCTGTATAACCCTTTGCATACGGATAGCTTCCGGGGCTTTTACGCCAATCACATAATCGAGTTGCTTTTCTGAACCACTTTCAAAAATGAGTGCTGCTTCTTTTATGGCATAGGGGGAATGCCGGGTAGCCATCCATTTTTCTGCATCTGCGATGGTGGCAGGATGTACCAGTGAATTGAGGAGGGATAGTTGGGCAGGCTGGTTGAAAACAAGTGCCGCCATTTGCTCGCGGTTCAGTTTTCCATCTGTATACAAACTTTCACCAAAATGTTCAATGATTTGGGCTTTCAGGGCCGCATCTTCATTCATCATCCGCTTGGCAGCAGAGTCGGCATAATATACAGGGATCCCCAGTGTTTCAAATATGGCAGCCACAGTTGACTTGCCACTGCCAATACCACCGGTTAGGCCTATCCTCAACATGGAAGGGGAGATTAGAAAGCGGTCCTGCATTTTTGAAAGCAGAACCGCCGATAAATTATTTTTTTACATCAGTAGCCACTTTGTTCACATTGGCTGTCCACTCCATAGAAATCGCCTGGCGTTCAATTTTAATATAACTGCCCGGACTTGTTTCAATAGACAGCGTACCATCTTCATTCACTTTATTGATGGTTCCGTGAATACCTGCGATCGTAACGATCTTGTCTCCCTTTTGTAAATCATTGATGAATTGCTTTTGTTGCTTGGTTTTTTTAGCCTGAGGCCTGATCATAAAAAGCCAAAAAACGAGGATCATCAAACCCATCATGATGAGTGTACCTGTGCTGCTGGATTTTCCGCTTGGGTCGGGCGTCATCAAAAAAATACTTAATAATTGCATGTTGTTTTGTTTGGTGGCTTCTCATGAAGCCGTATGAGTGATCAAAATATGTTATTCGCTTTTACCTATTACGGTTCCTTTAATAACCAATTGGGGAAATTCTGGTTCGGCATTGGAAGTAACAGTGATATTTTTATGGGCTTCGCCCGGTTTTTTATCGGTATTGAAACTTGCTTTAATACTGGCCGTATCACCCGGCATAACAGGCGCCTCAGGTTTTTCGGCTACCGTGCAACCGCAACTGGCCAACGCTTCAGCAATCACCAAAGGATTGGTGCCGGTATTTTTGAAACGGAATTTTACATGTACGACTTCGCCTTCATTCACTTTGCCAAAATCAAACATACTGTCTAATACCTCAACGGTGGTTGGCGGCTCTGTGGGTTTCTGGCCCTTTTTTGTTTTATTAACTAACAGCGGAGCGGCCTTTTTATCTTCCTTTCTGATATCGCAACTGCTGAATAGTGTGAAAAGGGAAGCCATCAGGAGAAATACTTTATTCATGCAATAGTGGTTAAATTATAAAACACTGTTCTTAAAATTCTTTTTATGGATTTTGTTGGCAGCTGTAAGTTCTTTATGGATATTATCAAGCAACCCATTTACAAACTGTCCGCTTTGTACGGTACTATACGCCTTGGCCAGGTCGATGTACTCATTGATCGTCACTTTGGTGGGGATGGTTTCAAAATAGAGGAATTCGCAAACACCCATTTGTAAGATGATTAAATCCAGGGCTGCGATACGGTCGGCATCCCAGTTTTTTAATTTTGGTTTGATAAGTTCGAGCGTGTGCTCCGATTTCTCCATCACCGTACGCAACAGGCTTTTGGCAAAATCCCATTTTTCTTTGCTGAGGATATCGGTAAAGGGATGAATCCCGGGTTTATTAAAATAATTCAATACCAGGGCATGCATCACTTCCGCATCGTCGTCCCAGTTGATGAAATTTTCTTCGAGGTGGTTGATAAAATCCTCATTGGGCAACATTAAGTCGGTAAAAATAAAATCCAGTATCTTCTTTTCCGATTTCTTATCGCGTGATGGTTCTTCTATATAATCTTTGTAACGGTCACTTAAAACGAGTTCATTGTATATCTTTCGCAGCAGGTCATTGTCTATCAGGTGCTCCAGTTTGCCTTCCGAAACAACCTGGCGGAAACTTTTGTCTTCCAGCGTCTTCCAGAGGATTTCATTGCCCGCAATTTTAGTATTGATGCTGAGGTCGCCGGCAGTAGGCAGGTGCTTACTGGCTTTTTGACGGGCATCGGTTTCCGAATACCGGGCCACTTCGGTGACAAAATATACCAGGTAA
>JBPOHG010000179.1:0-44066 GCA_052035835.1 Bacteroidota bacterium
GCGGCGAAGCGGTGCCATCCTTTCTTCAATAAACCGGATGGCCTGTGAGAATCCCTGCGATTTATCCCTTTCGAGTACGTCGTTGCACAGCGCCACCAATCCGTTTAAGATATCAATGGCACGGTCGCTCGATACATCAGAATACTTGATGTTCATGATATTACTCTCCTTGGTCGTAGTGATATCTATACCACGGCTAAGCGCAAACGCAGCTGTTAATTTATTTACGCTGTAACAATAGATTGGGCTCTGTCCGCTGAAATCTTCTAACCTATTAATGACAATCTGGTGTTTGCCCAGTGTAAATGGTGTACCCCATTGCCCGTCGCCTTCTGTTTTACCAGATACAAAGTGAAACCCATTTTGCTTTGGAATGATAGAGAAGTTAATCTCGGGAACATCGTCTGAGTGGCCCACGCCAACAATATACCATTTGATGATGCCATAAAAATTCTTGTTCTTGAAACGTCCCTGGGCTTCCGCATTGTATTGCAACCCAAGGCTGTCTACCAGCATGGCCGCAATAGTTGGAGATTTAAAATATGCGATTTTATCATTGAATGGATCCCGTGGGTTACCAAAAATGGCCTGCCCAAGAGATACTTCTTCTTTTTGTTCGAGGCTGATACTTGTAGAAACAGAATATATTTTGTTTGCATAGCGCAAATAAATACTGCCGGCAGCGTAACCAAGTAATCCAAATAACAGGATAAAGGGCCACACCGAGAGGATCCTTCTGAAATCAATATCTAATGCATTTGTACGGAGCTTCGGTTGCTGAGTGTTTTCACGCTCAACAGGCGTTTGCTTATTCTCCCATACGTTGTGATCGTCTTTAATCATTCTTATAAGTTTCTTAATGCAATGAGCACAGCTACAATTGCTCCGGTGAGGGTGATGATTCCCCTTGCCGGGCTTGTTGGGCTGAAGAAAGCAGAATTTTTACCCGGCTGCAGGTACAGCAGGTCGTTGTTTCTTAAGTAATAGTAAGGTGACTCAAAAATCTTTTTACTGTTGAGGTCGAGTTTAGTAAACACCCTTTTGCCACTATCTTCACGTACCAGCCAGAGTTCATTTTTTTTGTCGAATGGGTCTTGCGCTCCAGATTGGCTGATGGCTTCAAACACCGTAAGCCGTTCGTTGCTGATAGAGATGGGGGTTCCAACCCTTCCATTCATGAAATAAACTTTACCGTTGAGATTTACATTCACAAACAGGTCTTTATAATAAAAAGCAAGTTTTTCTTTTATCAAAGCAGCGGCTTCTACTGTAGTAAGCCCCTGAACGGTAATTTTTCCAAGGAGAGGGAACTCAATATATCCCTGCGCATTCACCAGGTAACCAGTATTGGTTTGTTGTGAAGCATTGTTGGCATTTGTTTGAATGTTAAATGGATTGAGATAAGCGGTGAGGCTGGGATCTGTAGAACTAACTGTGATTTGCAACCTGTCTGATTGCTTTATACGATGGGTAGCATACTGCTGAAGTGAGTCTAGCTGCTGTACCGAAGGCACCTGGTCATGAAAGTAATAGAGCTTACTGGGAGAAACGCAAGAGGCAAAAGACATGATTACCAGTACAATAAACCCGCATAAAATTGACCTGTACATAAACAGTTAGATTATATTAAATAATATATCCAGACCCACAATGATCAGGATTGGCGCTGGCTTTAACGAGGATATCAGGGGCGGCAAAGGTAGTTGAAAGCCGCTAGAATGTCGAATCTGGGGCCGTCTTTTTTGAAGTATAATTTAGAGTGTTTGCTGCATTCAATTACCTGCAAGTTATCCGGGAAAACAACATCCATTTCATTACTATTGACAAATCAAGTACGAAAATGGCATTTGAAAAATTTTTACAAAAGGAATTTTCAAATAAATGAAAAACTAAAAATCATCCGTGTTAATTTTTATAAAATATTACTTGAAAACTGCCAATTTTAGCTATTTTTGATTAAAATCCCCTCATTTGGTAGTTTCTGCTCCAATAGAAACCCCCAATTTCTCAAATTCAATATCGTTGGGTTCCCAAAGTTCTATTTTATTACCTTCCACGTCTATAATATGCACAAATTTTCCGTATTCATAGGTTTGGATACTGTCTGTTACGATTACGCCGTCTTTTTTAAGCTGCCTAACCAAAGATGTGATATCTGCCACGCGGTAGTTAATCATAAATTCCTTTTGGGAAGGCTCAAAGTATGTTGTCTTTTCATTAAATGGGCTCCATTGTGTGAACCCTTTTTGTATGGTATCTGCCCCCTGCCGCCATTCAAAAACAGCTCCGTACTCATTGGTTTTTAAGCCCAGGTGAGTGGCATACCATGCCCTCATTTTCTTCGGGTCTTTGCATTTGAAAAATATACCACCAATACCAGTAGCTTTTTTGAATGGTTGATCATAATTTTCCAGGTGGGTTATATATACATTTAAAGCGAAACCCAAAGCGAAAGTGAGGGCAAAGGCCAAGGTTATCAGAATTGTTTTTTTCATAATACAATATTTGAAATGATTCAATATATGTTGGATAAGGAATTTTGATACCGGTAAAACCCTTACTCTCCAACAGGTCTAGATTATAGGCCGCACTGATACCCAACCAACATAGTATATCGTTCTCTTTGGTTACTTTAAGGCCATTAAATTTCCAAAGCCTGAGATAAAATAGAATATAAAATAAGAAAAAAAACGACGCCGTTTTGAAGAAAAAGGAATGGTTAGCAACAATTCCCAATAGGATTGGCTGTTTAGAACAGCAGGTTTAGGTAATTAGGAGGCAACCTATTAGTTGCCGGATATGGTTTAAAGCGGGATATTCAATTAGCCTGTAATATATAATGATTAAACTCCATATCCGATTTATTGCTTGCACAGTTGTCCACGAGTTATATACAATTACATGAAAACTGATTTAACAAATTCCTAACCGTACAATTTGCACATCAATTTCATTTATCATTTTTCTTTGTGTAACAGCTCCGGCTACATGCGTACAGCATTTTTTGGTCCTTACACTATATATCAACCATCCGCTAATTACGGATGGTTTTTTCATTCATTAAAAAAAGTAAAGGCCGACTTAACAGACGGCCTTTATGATTATATGAGGATATAGAAAATTACAGGGTATCCTGAGCAGCTTTCTTATCTTTTTTCTTTCCTATGATTGCGCCGGCACCTGCCCCAATCGCTCCACCAATAATTGCACCGGTACCTTTTTTCTTACTTACTATTGCTCCTCCAATTGCCCCGGCTACACCACCAATGATAGCGCCTTTGGCTGTATTACTTATGCCTTTCTTTTCATTCACCTCAGAAGCAGGTTGTGTACCTGTTGTAGTAGATGGTGCAGGGGTAGTGCTAACGCCAGTATTATTGGTATTTGTACCTGTATTTGCTGTAGGATTGTTGTCCTGGTAAACAGGAGCAGGCTGAGCAGGAGCCGCAGGTTTAGGTGCAGGTGCTTTTGTTTCTGTCTTAACAGGGGCTGGCGCTTGCTTTTCTACTTTCGTAACTGTTTCGGTTTTTGTTACCACTGTTTTTCCAGTATCGGTAAGCGTACTGTTGTTGTAAGAATTCGCAGGTGCTACCGTTTGTACATCTGTTTTCAGATCTTCTTTCTTTCCTCCGTTGCAGGCGATAAAAAATGCTGCAATAGCTACTGCGGTCAATGTTTGTCTCATGTTATAGGTTTTGATTTGATATTTTGATGATAACATCAACAAAACTATGCCAAAGAAATCCTGCATGCAGCTATGGGACGATAAAATTTGTTAAGATTTTGATAAGAGAATCCGAAAAGGCATAAAAAAAGGGACCAAGATAGAAATCTAGTCCCGCTTTAAAATCCAATATCCTATGAAAAACCGAAACAAAGATACAGGGGTTTTGCATTTAAACAATACCCTAATATGCGTATTTTATTAAACGGCGTTAAATCTTTATTAAACGGTGATATAGAAAGCCTGTTCGCCAAAAGAATGTTTCAACTTTATTTTAAAATATTAGCAAACCTCATTCGTCTACCTTTTTATAGATGAATGATCATAGTACGATAGCAATACCAGTGGCTGCTGAAAGAAACAATAACATCTCCCATATATTTAAAAGGTTGCAAAAGCAACTGTATGGATTCATCAAACAGCGTGTAAGCAATAACGAAGATGCAGAGGATATCCTGCAGGAAGTCTTTTATCAGTTTGCTGGAAATACAGAACCCATAGAACAAATCAGTGGCTGGCTATACAAAGTGGCCCGTAATAAGATCACAGATAATTACAGGAAAAAAAGATGGCCACTGGCTGAGGATATGATGAGCGGAATAGAAACAGATGAAGGTTATTTTAACTGGCAGGAGTTCCTTCCGGCACAGAACAACAACCCCGAAACAGAAAGCCTGCGCAATCTTTTTTGGGACTTATTGAAAGAAGCCCTTGATGAATTACCGGAAACACAAAGAGAGGTATTTATTCAGCATGAACTGGAGGGTATTCCGTTCAAAGAAATTGAAACAGCTACTGGGGTTTCAACAGCTACACTCATCACCCGAAAAAGATATGCAGTGCTGCACCTGAGAGACCGCCTCGCATCTTTTAAGGATGAACTATTAAATTATTAATCAAACACGCTTGTCACCGGTTTTCGGCCACTGCAAAGATTGTGTAATATGTACCATTGACTGCAACCCGGTGGCAAGTGTTCAAAAAAATTGAATACAATGACAAGCAAAAGTCCAATGAAAAGAAAATTAATGATAGCTGCCATTGCTATTGTTGCAACTACAATTATGGGAATAGTAGTGATGCTACTCTGGAACGCCATTCTTCCTCATGCCATTTCAGGCGTACAACTCATCAATTTCTGGCAGGCGTTGGGTATCCTGATTTTGAGCAAAATCTTGTTTGGTGGATTTAGGGGCAGGTGCGGAGCTGGGTTTGGAAGCAGGAAATGGGCGGCTATGAAAGAGAAGTATGCTTCCATGAGCCCCATGGAAAGGGAAAAGTTTACTGCCGAATGGAAAAACCGTTGCAACCGATGGGGCAACAGGCAGCAGCAGCCCATAGAAAACGATCAATAGTATACGTATCCAAAACCACAAGCCAACTGTATGCAGGTATTAGTTTTTAAAACCAACCTTCATGATCAAACCCGGGTACAGGAAGTAGAATCATACCTCGACGTACAACCGGGAATTATTCAATGGAATGTAGACCTGGAAGACTGTGACCGAATCCTGCGCATCGTATCATCTGCTATCAGTTCTGCTGAAGTAGAAATGATCTTGTGGAAAGCAGGGTATTACTGCGAAGAACTGAATTGAGCAAAACAATATTTTGATGGGCTATTACATATTTCTTCGGTATTGCCCACCCACATTGTACAGGGCATTGGTGATTTGGCCAAGCGTACAATATTTCACCGTTTCCATTAATTCCTCAAACAGGTTGCCATTGCTGATGGCCACCTGCTGTAAACGTTGAAGCATAGACGCTGATTGTGTTGCATGCCTTTTTTTGAAAGCTTCCAGCGCCGAAATCTGTGCTTCTTTTTCCTCTGTGGTAGACCTGATCACTTCCTGTGGCAATACAGTTGGTGAGCCCTTCTTGCTAAGGAAAGTATTTACACCCACAATCGGGTACTCGCCAGTATGCTTTAGGGTTTCATAATATAGGCTTTCCTCCTGTATCTTATTGCGTTGATACATACGTTCCATAGCACCCAGTACGCCCCCCCTTTCGGTAATGCGATTGAACTCTGCCATCACCGCTTCTTCTACCAGATCGGTAAGTTCTTCTATGAGGAAAGAACCCTGATTAGGATTTTCATTTTTAGCCGTACCCAGTTCCCGGTTAATAATAAGTTGTATGGCCATGGCCCTGCGTACGCTTTCCTCCGTAGGAGTTGTAATAGCTTCGTCGTATGCATTGGTATGAAGGGAATTGCAATTGTCATAGATGGCATACAAAGCCTGTAAGGTTGTTCTGATATCATTGAAATCAATTTCCTGCGCATGCAAACTGCGGCCACTGGTTTGAATATGATATTTTAATTTCTGGCTGCGGCTATTGGCTTTGTATTTATTTTTCATGGCTTTTGCCCAGATGCGGCGTGCTACCCTTCCAATCACACTGTATTCTGGATCCATCCCATTGCTGAAGAAGAAAGAAAGGTTGGGTGCAAAATCATCGATGTTCATTCCCCTGCTGAGGTAATACTCTACATAAGTAAACCCGTTTGCCAATGTAAACGCCAATTGGGAAATGGGATTGGCGCCCGCTTCTGCGATATGATATCCACTGATACTTACGCTGTAAAAATTCTGCACATCCTGTTCAATGAAATACTGTTGCACATCGCCCATCAGTTTTAAAGCAAACTCAGTGGAAAAAATGCAGGTATTCTGCGCCTGGTCTTCTTTCAGGATATCAGCCTGAACGGTTCCCCTAACTGTTGACAATGCTTTGGCTTTTAATTGCTGATATACATCATCTGGCAATACATCTTTTCCGCTCAGGCCCAACAAACGCAGGCCCAACCCATCATTGCCTGCCGGAAGGGCACCGGAAAGTTGGCCGCCGGTAGGTGAAACCGGTTTCCCATCTGTTCCAATATATTTTGGTAAATCGGCAATATTGTATTTTGATTCGATGATACGGTTCACATCTTCCCGCAAGTTGTTTTCGAGAATGTATTTTTCACATTGCTGATCAATGGCTGCATTCATAAAAAAAGCAAGCAGGATTGGTGCAGGGCCGTTGATGGTCATGCTCACTGAAGTCTTGGGGTCGCAAAGATCAAAACCACTGTATAACTTTTTTGCATCATCCACTGTTGCAATGCTAACACCACTGTTTCCTACTTTTCCATAAATATCCGGGCGGTGCGCCGGGTCTTCACCATATAATGTAACACTGTCAAAAGCTGTACTCAGCCGCTTTGCAGGCTGGCCGAGGCTCACGTAATGGAACCTTTTATTGGTTCGCTCAGGCCCGCCTTCGCCCGCAAACATACGGGTAGGGTCTTCACCCTCTCTTTTTAAAGGAAAAACGCCTGCAGTATAAGGAAATTCGCCGGGAACATTTTCCTGTAGTTGCCAATGAAGGATATCCCCCCAATCATGATACTTGGGAAGCAACACTTTTGGCAATGTTGTTCCCGATAAACTTTTATAAGTAAGTGGCTGACGGATCACTTTGTCTCTTACCTGGAATTCATAAAACTCCTGGCTATAACGTTGTTGCACAGACGCCCAATTGTCTACCAGCTTTTTATTAGATGCATCGAGTTTCTCAGCCACTGCAGATTTCGCTTTATCTAATTCGGCCATACCAGCAGGCAACAGTTTGGCGGCTCCCTCCAACTGGTACAATTGGCGGGCAATGGCACTTTGCTCGTTTGCCCAGGTATCATACGCTTTAATGGATTCGGCAATCTCAGAAAGGTAACGAACCCTGGAAGGTGGAATGATCGTAGACTGGTTAGAAGTATCTTTCAGGTGGTCATGATGTTCTATATGGCCATGAAAAGTAACGCCGGTTTTAGCTTCAATTTTTTCCATCAGCCTTTCAAACAATTCATTCACGCCAGCATCATTGAACTGGGCCGCAATTGTTCCAACCACCGGCAATTCATCGTCTTTTGCCGTCCACAAACTATGATTGCGTTTGTATTGTTTGCGCACATCATGTAAAGCATCCAATGCGCCGGCTTTGTCGAATTTATTCACACAAACCACATCAGCATAATCAAGCATATTGATTTTTTCCAGCTGTGATGGTGCGCCATACTCAGGCGTCATTACATACATACTTACGTTGCAATAATCAAGGATGGATGCATCGCTTTGCCCAACCCCTGCACTCTCCAATATCACCAGGTCGTAACCTGCATCCTTACAAATGTCGATTGCTTCCTGTACATACTTGCTGAGCGCTTTATCACTCTCCCTGGTAGCCAGGCTGCGCATATAAGCCCGTGGTGAGGAGATTGAATTCATTCGTATACGGTCGCCAAGCAAGGCCCCTCCTGTTTTTTTCTTTGACGGGTCTACCGAAATAACAGCAATTGTTTTGTTGGTATAGTTGTTTAAAAAACGGCGAACGATTTCATCGGTTACTGAAGATTTACCTGCACCCCCGGTACCCGTGATTCCAAGTACGGGGGTGTGGATTGTTTTCTTGTCTTTATTTAAGGCTACCCCTACACCATTCTCTGCATTGGTAATGCTTCTTGCAATTTTTCGCACATCAATGACTTCACCCAGTGTCATTTTATTGGGGTAAACACCATTTCCGTTGAGATTAAAATCGCACTGGCGGATAACATCTTCTATCATCCCTTCCAGGCCCATGTGCCTGCCATCATCGGGTGAATATATCCTGGTAATGCCATAGTTGTGCAATTCCTCAATTTCTGAAGGAAGTATGGTGCCGCCACCACCGCCGAATATTTTGATATGTCCACAGCCATTCTCTTCCAAAAGGTCTTTCATGTACTTGAAAAATTCTACATGGCCCCCCTGGTAACTGGTAATCGCAATTCCCTGAACATCTTCTTCAATGGCACATTCAACAATTTCAGCAACACTTCTGTTATGCCCCAGGTGAATGATCTCGGCTCCTTTGCTCTGGAGTATCCGGCGCATGATATTAATGGCGGCATCATGGCCATCGAAAAGTGCCGCTGCGGTTACGATCCTTACTTTTTGGCTGGGTGAAAAACTCATACAAACTAATTTATGGTTGACAAGCTCCGGGAGTTGGCCCGGGTCCCATCAGCACAAAACCCCCGAATGAACCCTGGATGATGTGCTGAAGGCATCTTTATTCCGGGTTACAAATCTACATATTATAGGCTGCCAAAGCGCAATTTGTACAATTTTGGCTGCAGGAAATAACAGCTTTGAGGCTGCCAAATTTAGACATTGGGGAAAATAGCAAGCTCAATAAAATGAATTGGAAAGATTAATACATCCTGAAAGTAAGGGCAGCAAAATCATCTATGCTCAGTGCTTCGGCCCTTTTGTTGAATATGTCATCTTTGAGCACTTCCGGAGAAAACAATGATTTTACTGCATTGCGCAATGTCTTACGCCGCTGATTAAACGCAGTTTTCACCAGGTTTCTATACGCCCTGTCTGATTTTACGACCAGGGGCGATGTTCTCCTTGTAAGCCTGATCACACCACTCATTACTTTCGGTGGCGGATTGAACGCTTCCGGTGGAACATCAAACAGGTATTCGATATCATAAAATGCCTGCACGAGTGCACTGAGGACACCATACACTTTACTTCCTTCTTTGGATGCGGCCCTTTCTGCTACTTCTTTTTGAAACATCCCGATCACTACCGGCACATCCTCCTGCCATTCAATGATTTTAAAAAGGATTTGTGTGGAGATATTGTATGGGAAATTCCCAATCACAACAAAGGGTTGCTGAAAGGGTTTATCAATTTCCAGGAAACTATCACTGATGATGCGTCCCTGTAGCACTGGGAAATTTTTTTGTAAATAGGCTACTTTTTCTTCATCCAGTTCTACGGCCTTGAAATCAATCCCCGGTATTTGAAGCAAAGCTTTTGTGAGTGCACCTGCACCCGGACCAACTTCCAGCAGCCTTTCGAAAGAATGCACTTTCAAAGCATCTGCAATTTTTAAGATGATCTGCTCATCTTTTAAAAAATGCTGGCCAAGTGATTTTTTCAGTGTGTACATCCCGGCAAATGTACAGGTTTAGCTGCAAAAAGGCTGGCAGAGTGTACTCCCTTTCCATTGAATCAACAGCTTTACTGTTTTACAAACCTGTCTCTCATCAATACCTGCCTTCGATGGTTACTTACTTTAATTATATAGGTTTGCGCTGGTAATTTGCTGATGTCTACTTTTAAATGAGCAGTTCCCGAACCGGCCAGCATGGTTTGATCAAGTACGGTACGCCCCCACATATCGGTTATCCGTATACGCAAAGGCTCCCTGAAACTCATGCCAGTAATTCGGATACCCAGCATCTCATGGGCAGGATTCGGATATACCAGGGTAGAAAAATAATTCGCTTCGTATCTGATATTGATGACGTTGCTATAAGTTACATGCCCGTTATTATCTACTTGTTTAATACGGTAATAGTTATTCCCTTCTGCGGGAAATGGATCAACTGCCATATAAGGTGCCTGCCCATATATAGTTGCTATTTGTTCAAAACCAGCTCCATTGCTGATCAATCTTTCTGCTACAAAATAATCATGGTGCTGATCGGTGTAAGCTTCCCAATTCAATTGCACCTGGTTGTTCTGTGACAACTGGGCTGTAAAATTTTCAAACTTAACAGGCAGGGTAGAAATATTTACAACTTTAATGATGCGGAGGTTGTCAATATAAAAACCATCGTCTTTTTCAAACGCAAAAGAGCCAGCATCATTGTCGGAACTAAACTGAAACCTGAATTGAACCGATGCATTCCCTTTATAATCTTCAAGGTCAAACAACTCATGTGTCCAGTTTTCCCGAATCCCCGTTAAAGCAGGCTGGCCACCGAGTGTTCCACCATTGGTAATATTGTTTTCCTGCACGGTATGGATACCGCACAGGGCTGCCCACGAACTACCATCAACGGATACCTGCACCTGTAGTTTATCGTGAAAATTTTCGGCACTGTGTTTTACCCAAAAACTCAAATATGCTGATTGTGCATCTGCCAGGTTTAGGTTATTTCGATAAGTGACAGTCCTTACCGAATTGCTGGTATAATTCCCCGATGGCGATTCGGTCATAGACTTGCTACCATGATAGGCATCTAAGCTGGTAAAAGCCCATCCGGCAGGCCCAGGCGGACTGATAGTGGCCGTCCAATTGGCGCTGAAGCTGCCTTCCATATCATCACTCAATAAACTAAGTGGATTGAAATATTTAACAATGGTATCGTACAAAGTAATTCCTGCTGTTTCTATTTTCCAGGCAAATTTTATTCGCTGGCCGCTAACAAAGTTGGGCGACAGGGCATAGGCAATACTATCTGTATAGGTATCATTGTAATTACTAAGTGTAACCGTTACCGGCATGCCTACTGACTGTATGTTCTCGATTGGTACAACTGATACTGTAACAGGGCTGTTTAACAATCCAATATTTCTCAGTTGAAATTTGAAAGCGGCAGAGGCGCAAGTGATGGCGATATCGTTAAGGTCTTCCAATTCTATATACGATCCGGCGGCATAGGCAAGTTGCAGGTTTTGAAAACAGAGTTCCCTGCACAACGGGATTATCTGAGACACCGGCGCCCAAAAGTCACCACCTCCGGCCTCGCCTGTCATACCATATATTTTTCCCTTGGGGCCGGTACCCGACCCAATATCTCCCATCAATAACCAGTCTTTAATTCCTCCTGCCACTTCGTAGTTTACTGTTTGCGGGCTGTTCCCTGCCCTGTGGCCGTTGTATAAGCCCATCAAGGCAGGTATCCTGGTGTAGTAGGCTGCATCTGCTATATTTAAAGCCGGGTGCAACGATGGCCGTCCGTATGGCAATGAATAATATGGGCCATAACAGTGTTGGTCGATCGCATTTACAAAGCGGCGTGATTGTACAAAATTCCTGATTGCCTGTGTTTCGGGTTCAGAAAAAGCATTGGGCCCGTAGTAAGTCTCATCTGTTTTTACGTTTGATCCACAACTCGAAGTTGCGCCCGAACAATTGCCCCAGTCAATGCCATAGTTGCGGTTGAGGTCAACGCCGATATTGCCTGCTACACCGCCCGTATGCCTTCGGTTCTTGCGCCATAACCCTCCCCCTGTTACCGGGTAAGATGCGCTGGCCCCGCTGTAATTATACATATACCCATCGGGGTTAACGCAGGGCACGATATAAATGGCCCGGTTGTTTACAAGCGCCTGAACCCGGTCATCGGTCGCATATTGTGAGAGTAGAAACTGCATAAAAAAAATCAGGCTTGTACCACCAATGGCTTCACGGGCATGTTGCAAACCTGTATATAAAATCTCAGGCTCCGTTTCATCGACTGCTACATTGTCGGATATTTTTACAGCATAAATGGGGTTTCCATTTGCTGAATTGCCAATGCTGAAGACAGAAATCAATGTGGGAAAATTGGATTGCAGGGCTTGCATAGCTGTAATCATTTCAGCATAAGTAAAATAACCGGGATTCCCTGCTGCAGCGCCAAGCCGAAGCGATCCACCCGTACCAAAAGATGCAGGAACAGGAATAAGCCCCGCCAGCGAAACACAACCATTACCCTGAAAAGCAGCCCTGTTTTCAACAACAGTGATACCCCTGTTTAATTCAATGGTATGCTGTACTACATCATCTGTAATTATCCTGTACGCATATCCGCTATGTTGCAAACGATCCAACTCAGCACTATTGAGAACAATCACAGCTGAATCGTTTTGCAGTTCAAAATGGTCGGCATGTAATTGTTCAAGCAAAAAACGTTGTGTGCCCGGTTGGGACATTGCTATAGTTACTTTGCTATACTTTTCCTGTGCAGAGGCCGGCATACATACAAACAGGGGTACACACAACATCAAATGGGTTAGTTTTGGGGTCATAGGTGGATTGGTTTATTGCTGCATTTACTTTGAAACGATCATGGATTTTGTATACACTTCTTTACCTATATATACACTTACCTGGTATGTGCCATTGCTAAATTTACGTATAACCGGCAGCGTGATATCAGTTACACCGGCATTCACCACTATTTTTTCTTCATATACCCTTCTTCCGCTTACTTCTGTAATGATGATAGCACCGGCAGCACCAAAAGCTGATTCAATCGTAAGCAAGGCCACTGTTTGTACCGGGTTGGGGGTAAGCGAAATATGAATATCCCTATTCATTTCAACCCGTTTCATTTCACTGAATTTAACTGCCTGGCTGTTCATATTTGCTTTTACGCGGTAAAAAGACACCGGGTAGCAGGCAAATGAATCGGTATGTCTGTTTGTTACAACACTGGTACCTCCACCACTGGGGCGGATAAGGATGGTTTCCCAATTTTGTCCGTCGCAGCTCCTTTGCAATTCGTAATCACGGATGCCAACTTCATTGTTCAGGTCCCATCGGATATTCACCAACCCATTGTTGTTCTTCTGTGCCTGCAATGACATATGTTGGTCGGGCAGCACGAGGCTGATGGTAACCATGTGGTCTTCAATTTCTCCATTATCGAAATAACCGTTGGGTTTGTTAACAGTAACCCCTTGGTCGGAGGTTGCCACACGCAAACGCATAAACGTTGTGGAAGAAGCTGGGAGGCTTACATCCAGTGAAGGCCAAAAAAGATTAATGGTTTGAACAGATGCATTCGGTGGCACGTTGATGGTGGCCCCTTCAAAAGGCTCATAAATACCATTGCCATTACCATCGATCCATCCGGCGAGCGTGGCATTCCTGTTGGTTCTGTTCAACACTTGAACTGGCAAAACAAAACTGGATAACCCACCCGGAACAATCTGCAAGCCTGTTACTGCATCTTCTTCGGCCCCGTCGCCAGTGGCGTCTGGAGAAGTGCGCTTATTCCACTCAATACCGATCGAATTTCCCAGCCGGATGCTATCATTGCGTTCGTGGGTGCCAGGATCTATACCAGCCGGATCGTATGAAGCTGGCGCATCGCCAAAATCTGTTTTAGGTTTAAATGCTTCGCCAGCATCGCCCCAGCTACCGGCAACGGCTACCCCCTGGTAACGCATGGTCATTTGCATGGCCGAATTCACAGTGCCATTTCCATTATATGGAACAAGGTATCCCGGTGAAACAGCGCTGGGGGAACCACTATTATACATTTGCCCCTGCCAGGTAACACTTACCTGCCGCGGAATCAAACCTACAGGTGATGGCTTGATATTTACACAAGCACCTGTAAGCAAATTTTTGTGGTAAAAATCCGTTTGTCCGGATGCTCCGTCGAAATCATATAAAATCCCATCATTGATCCCGATATCAGACCAATCATGTAGTGAATTGCCAGCTCCATCGTCTACGGGTGTAGCCCAAACCTGTGCCACAGTTGTTGGGGCGAATGCGCCATTCAAATCTACCCGCCAGATAATAGATTCCCTGGCAGATTCGGCGCCGGCCTGGTCATTCCCTTCAATACCCAGGTAATAAGCCCCATCATAAAATGCGGCAGCGCCCGATTCTACCCCGGTTTGAAATGTAGGTATTCCAATTGCATTCACATCTTTGATAAAAATACCCATGGTATCCATATCATAATCATACCTGTAAATACGCTTGTCGGCCTGCGAATTGTTGGTAAGGCTGAATGCATAATAAACCATGTGCCGATAGGGGTCATAAGCCAGTGAATTGATATTGGTATGACGTGTATCCTGGTACAGTATCCTGGCAACACCTGTTGCAACATCTACATAAAAAATCTGGTTGTCTTTAACTGCAAGAAAATATGCCGGCTGCCCGGTAAATGGCTTTGAGATATGATAATAATTAACGGGAAATGTGCCAGCTGAGCAGGCCGACAAATCGGAAATATAATAAGACCCGTCTTCGCCGGTGACTGTGTTGGTATTGCTAACGTTAATGCTTACACTTGTAACTGTTCCTGTTACTTCAATATTTAATGTAGCATTGGCTCCAGGCGTGTTGGCGCTGTTGCCAACTGTTGTTGCCGAAGCTGTAGCAACTACTGTTGGGCTGCCATTGCCGGTAACAGTTAAAATACTTCCCGGTAAATTAGAAGCGGTAATTGCTACAGGCAATGCCCCATTGAGCGCCGATACGGTTGCCACCTGGCTGTAATCTACATCGTGTAGTGAAAAACGAAGATTCTGCACTGGGTCTTTGAATGTAAAGCTTACCACCCCATTACCCCGGAACCTTATATCTGCCCCCTTGCCAAAGGAGCCGGTTTCACCAGTATGTGTAGCCACATCGCCCCCAACACCACTTCCAGAATAGTTATGCGTTACCGTTACTCGTTGTGTGCCAAAAGTAAACTGTTGGTTCTGCGACTGAGAGAGGCTTAGAAATGCAACCGGGCTAACATATGTTCCCGAATTAGGAAGAAAATCGAGGTAATCCCAGTTCAAGGTGTCTCTTGTTGTTCCTGCACCGCATTGGGCATTGGATGCCATGTTCATACCCAGTATATATACAGGGATGAATAATAAACCGTGTAAAAATTTTTTCATAAGCCGGATATTGTTAATAAAAATTTTTTCAGAAAAATCTTAACAATACGCTTTCATCCAGGCATACGGGAGCCATGAAAAAATAGGTAAGTGTGCGGTAAGGTAGATGTACGTGTGGGGTTAGTAAAAGTTTGTTTCGATAAGCCCGTTTTTTAGATAAAAGGTGTTTTCCTACATATTGACAACGACTGTTGAGGCGGCTTAGTATGTATGCACCAGGATTTTTTTAAAAAACCCGCAAATCAGGTAGTAGTACTGCGTAGATGCCCTTTTTACAAGCCCGCAAACAGGTGCTGAATACGGTTTCCGTTTCCTTAATATGTTGTATTTTTACTGCTTAAATAAACTGAGCATGAGTGTACAGCAGGATCAAAAGCCGGTGATTGGGTTTAGTTGCGGAGATATCAATGGCATCGGAACAGAATTGATAATAAAAGTTTTAAGCGACAGCCGGATACTAGACATTTGCACCCCCGTTGTTTTTGCCAATAACAAACTGATTAACTTTTACCGCAAAAGCCTGCCCGAACACAATCTGTCTTTTTCTATTATTAAGGATATTACAAAGATCAACCACAAACAACTAAACCTGTTTAGTTGCTGGGAAGAAGAAGTTAATGTAACCCCGGGCATCATGAATGACCTGGGAGGCAAATATGCCGTCACCAGCCTTACAACTGCAACTGAAGCTTTGAAAGCCGGTAAGTTAGACGGGTTGGTAACTGCGCCGATCCATAAAAAAAACATTCAATCACCTGGTTTTAATTTCACCGGCCATACGCCTTATCTCAAAGGATTTTTTGGTGCTGCAGATGTGGCCATGCTTATGGTAGCAGAAAATATGAAGATTGCTCTTCTTACAGAGCACGTGCCAGTGAAAGAAATTGCACAACATATCAGCAAAGAAAAAATCATCAGCAAACTACAAGTGATCAATAATTCATTGAAAAAGGATTTTTGTATCAATAAACCCAGGATTGCGGTATTAGGATTAAACCCACATTCGGGTGATGAGGGGCTGATTGGCAAGGAAGAAATTGAGATCATAAAACCGGCGGTAAAAGAAGCCAAGCAAAAAGATATATTTTGTTTTGGCCCATATAGTGCCGATGCATTCTTTGCCCGTGGACAACATGAAAAGTTTGATGCTGTACTGGCACTTTACCACGACCAGGGGTTGATCCCTTTCAAATCATTGTCTACCGGCGAAGGCGTGAATTTCACGGCAGGCCTTCCGGCAATCCGTACTTCTCCGGATCATGGCACTGCATTCGACATTGCAGGGAAAGGGGTTGCCGATGAAACATCTACCCGTCAGGCGCTGTATACCTGCATTGATATTTTTAATAACAGGAAAGAATATGCGCAGCAACGCAGCAATCCGCTCAAAAAGATGAGCTCGGCAGTTGTTGCCAATGCAGTGGATGAAAAAATCACTGAAGATTAATAGCCCGGGCTATTTAAATACCTCATCAGAAAGCCCCTTATTGATATCGTATCGAAAGAAAGTTAATTCGGCCCTGCCCTTTTTATGTTTCATGTCGGCAGGCTTTTTTGGTGTTGCCGTCCCATCATCAAAATCGAACGTGACACCTTTAGGCAACTTATAATCCTTCGTATTAAAAGAAAACAACAATTTGTCGGGAAGGCCATATTCTGTGTATTTGCCATAAGTCATTTCTAACTCATATGTACCGTTCTCCTTTGTTGTGGTACGTGCTTTTTTGATGGTATAATTAGCAGGATCAATATAAACCGTGGATAATACTACGTCGCTGTTGTCGTCGTTGGGCAACAATTTTGCCACCCTTACTGCAATACCATTCACTTTATCGGCGCCGGCATCTATTATAGTAAAATTCTGGTCGCTTAATATATTGCCAATATTGATGCTTACTGCTCCTTTGGGTATAAAAGAAACCCCCTTCTCGCTTTTCAGTTTCAGTTTATTGGGTTTCCTGAAAAAAATTTTCACATTGGCAACCGGTACTTTTAAAAAAGCTACGTTTGTTTTCATTTTGCCCGATGCTTCATAATCGGTCACTTTGTCAATTTTCTGCCTTGCTTTCTGTATGACAGATTCAATGGTTTCCTGCTGCTGGTACCCGGTGCTGGCCGAAAGCAGGAAAAAAGGAAGCAGGAGCAATATTATTTTTTTCATAACCGGAAGTGTTAAGACAAAATATCTTTTCTTTTAAATAAAAACACTGCAGTACCCACGAGAAGTACAATATGAAGTAACAAAATATACAAACTGTTTCTAATGGCAGGCCAATTCTCAATACTCCCCTGAATCGGTTGCCCATCTTCGGTAGTACCAATATAAAAGAAGCCTTTCCAGCCAACCAGGTATGAGGTAAACAACCAGGGTTTAATGGTGCGATCAATGATAGGGACATTGATATTAGAGATGATCGTGCAAACGATCACAATACATACTGTTGCCACAATAGGGCCGATAGAGTTCTCGGCAAATATCGACAACAATAAAGCCAGGGCCGCTATAACGGTAAGTGCAACAGCAGCATAACCAAAAGCTGCGAAATATCGCCATAGTACATCATCTTTTGCAATCTGTAAGATTTGCGACTCATCCCCTTTTACACGAAAAATGAGCATATCATCCACCCCAAAAATTGCCATGCTCAAAAAAAGCGCCATCACTGCCATCCATAATAACAACATCACTGTGAAAATAAATGAAGCAAGGAATTTTACTACAATGATTTGAGTACGTCCGATGGGTTTGGTTAGCATAAGCCTTAGGGTGCCCATATTGGCCTCACCCGATATGGCATCGCCTGCAATCAGTGCCACAAGTATGGGTACCTGCACCAGCAATGTATTCAGGATGATGTAACACATAAAATATCCATTGATCGCTTTCGTTCGATCCAGTTCAAAACTATCCTGCACACTTTGCAGCATGAGGTTCATATAGCTTTGACCGTCGGCTTTAAAAGCAAACTGGAATATGAGCACAATTGCACTAATGGCTGCAAATGCGATATAAGTGCGTGGCCTGCGTGATATTTTATACAACTCAATTTGTAAAAGGGGCCACATGGGTATCATGATTGGTGAGAGATAAAAAATATGCTTCCAGTGAATGCCTTGGCTGTACCGATAAAATACTGGTACCTGTTTGCGTTAGTTGCTCAATGAGAAGTGGTATTTCCTTTTTATTAATTTGGAGCCTGATCTGGTTGCCCGAAAGTTCGGCTGTTGGTCCCCAGGGCAAAGACCGGATGCGTAGCAAGGTTTGTGCATTATTGGAGGTATCAAGGTAAACGAGGGTATTGGCCGGGTCGAGCATTTCTTCCACTACCCCTTCTGCTATTTTCTTCCCTTTGTGGATGACGATCATCCTGTTGGCAATCACTTCAATTTCACTGAGCAGGTGCGATGAAACCAAAACTGTTTTTCCCATTTGCTTGCTTAAACGCAGGATCAGGTTTCGCATATCGGCGATGCCTTGTGGATCGAGCCCATTGGTAGGTTCATCTAAAATGATCAACCGGGGATTGTGTACCAGCGCTACGGCAATCCCAAGCCTTTGTTTCATACCCTGGCTGAAATCCCTTGCCTTACCCTGGCTTCTGTCGGCCAAACCTACCAAGTCTAATTGGTCCATGATCAGTTTTCTTGTAACATGCAACCCGCTCATGCGGGCAAATATCGCCAGGTTATCGTAAGCACTAAGGTATTTGTATAAGTCGGGCCTTTCGATGATAGCGCCGGTTTTTGCAAGAATCTCATTTCGGTGAGACCTGAGATTTTTTCCGAAAATGTGGATGTCGCCAGCTGTTGGACTGATAAGGGTAAGCAGCATGCGTATGGTTGTAGATTTCCCCGCTCCGTTTTGGCCGAGAAAACCATAAATGTCTCCTTCATTCACCGAGAAAGACAGCTGATCTACTGCTTTGAGGTCTTTATAATGCTTCGACAGGTTGTTTACTTCCAGGATGGCTGCCATACTGCAAAATTAACAGTATCAACGGCTGAAAGTTGGCTTTTAACAAAGAAATATCTGTCAGGGTTGTTTCATGTAGGACTGGAGGGCATTCACATATGCCTCAAATGCATCAACCCCTTTACGGGTAATCTTGCAAATCGTGAGGGGATAATTATCCCTGAATTGCTTGGCGATTTCAATATATCCTGCATCTTTAAGCTTATTCAACTGAACACTGAGGTTCCCTGCAGTAGCATTTGTTTTCTCTTTTATAAAAGTAAACTCTGCTTCCTTTACGCTGATGAGGAGGCTGATTACGGCCAACCGTAACTGTGAGTGCAATATGGGATCCAGGTCTTTAAACATGCTTCAGTTGCTGTTTTTTAGCCTGGCGGTATTGTTTCTCCATAATTAAACCCGGAACAAACCAAGCCAGTATGGCAGATGCCGCAGTGAGCAACAAATCCGTTTTCATTTCTGTGTAAACGGTAACAATGCTACAAATCCAGCAGAATATACCACCCCAAAACATCGGCTTGAATTTACAGGCAGCGCCTGTGATAAACGTGGGCAACCCGTAAAGTATTAAAAAAAGCGGCATTACAAATTCACTAAACCTGAAAGCAGCTGCATGCCCCGTCAACTCCTTGTATTCGATTGCAACAGGTTGCCAATGTTGAAAAACCATATTGTTTACATGGATCAGGAGGAAAATACTAATACCAAATCCAAGCCATATATAATCCATGAACACATCATCATAAGATTTGGCCCGCCTGTTCTTCTTTTCCTTCATCGTAATGAGCACTTGCGGTATGATGGCAACCAGTGTAAGCAGGTAAATATCAAAAGGGAGTTTGAAGCCAACATACAGTTCGAAAAATTTCACCAGTGAACAAATGGCAATGACAGCCCCCCATAACATGGCACCAATACCAGTATCATGAAAAGAATCCCTTGCTTTATTGATCATTGTATTGATCAGTTCAAGGCTTTGCTCATGTGATAATGACTCGTCTTTCATTTCAAATATTTTGACTAATAAATCTTTTACGCATATATAAACCCGGAATAATCCAGGCAAGTATGACAGCTGCACAAATCAATAATCCCTGAAATGCAAATGGTGTAAAAGAACTTGCAGCTGCCAATACCCAACAACAAATTCCGCCAACTATCAATGGTTTTACTTTTAAAATAATACCCGACAAAAAAGCAGGCATTCCATATAAAACCAATATGGCTGAATAAATCAGCACATATGCATCCCTGCGAATAAGAATAAACAACATCATTACAAAACAAATTATAAAACAAAGCCAAACAAAACCGATGATTTCGTCGGTATATGTTTTTACTTTTTCAGTTTTGTTTTTCCGGGATAAATAAAATACCTGGTAGACCGCTACGGCCCATGTTAAAAACCATACGATATGGGCATCCTCAAAATTAAAAAAATAGCGGGCTATGAATTCGCAAAGGCTACAGATTAAAACGGCAAACCCCCATACAAGGTACAGGGTGCCCGATTCACTGAAATTATTTTTTGCCTTATTGATCATTGCCTCAATGATCTGCAGGCTGCTTTTTTCGTTTAATGGCTCTTCCATAACTAACTTTTTAATGGGCAGGTTATTTACATTCCTGTATCATTCGCTCGGTTACCTCTTTACCCCAATTTGGATCTATTTCACTGGCAGGTTTAAATGCAGCATATTTTTGCATGGCCTTTTCAAATTCTTCCATGGCCGGTTTGCAACCACCACCAAACTGCTCTGGTGTATATTTCAGGTTTTGCCCTTTGAGGTAATGCGGCCTGGGGTTGCCTGCATCCTGTGTAATGGCATCCGCCAGGCACTTTTCACTTACCGGGCCGTATTGCATATAGCGCTGCATGGGATTTACCATCATCCTTGCAGTTGCAATCATGCTTTTTACACAGCTTATTTCTGAATTATTTGGTTTTAAAGAATCTGCTTTCAGCAACAATTCTTCGGCTTTGTCGGCGATTTTATCAATGCCAGATTTGTCTTCCTGTTGCATAAATGCATAGTTCACCTGGCAAAATGCTGCGTAATAATAAGGCAGCCATTGGCTTTTTTCTGCATTGGCAATTCGTTCAAAATTGTTTGCCAGGTTGAGCAGGTTAGTTGGATTTTTAAAACTGGTATCAATTGCTCCCAGGTTGTTCTTCATCGCATTGATAAACTTCTCGCTTTGGGCATTCACAGCTGCTGTTACAAATGCTGCCAGTAAAAAGGAAAACAATAATTTTTTCATGTTGGTAATATTTATTGGTTTAAAATTTTTAATTAAAGATTGTTATTGATGGCATCCTGGGTCCTGTCGATACCAAAACTGATAAAGCAGCCGAAGTACACAAACCTTCGGGAAGTTGGCCCAATTGGTTCCTTACGATTGCTCATGGTAGCATAATTGTAGTTGAACACCTGCTTTTGCCCAAGCACATTGCTTACCGACAATACATATACAATAAAAGCTTTCTTGTCTTTCTTGCCAAGGTTGGGCAGGTAATTTAAACTGAATCCAACGTTGTTAAAATTAATGGTCCTTCCCTGGTCTGCGATCACGTTCCTGCCCAGGTTGTTATCGTAACGGATAAGGTAATAGGGCCTGCCGGTGGCAAAATTATAACTCGCATTGAACCCTGTTTTCCAGGGCATAACAAATTTTTTGATAACAAAAGATGCAGTATGCCTTGCTGCAAAATTAGGTTCCATGCGCATTGGGAAATTCAGGTAATCGCGGCGGGTATCCAGGAAAGAATAAGAAACCCAGTAATCCACATTTTTCAGTGTCTTTTTATCCCTCCAAAAAAATTCAATACCCCTCGCATACCCCTTACCGGTATTATCGGCCAGTACCTCGCCCCGGCTAATATCTGTCACTGTTTTAAAAAGCTGGTTGTATTCTTTATAAAATACCTCTGTCCTAAACGTCCGTACATTGCTGGTCTTCTGGTACTGCAGGATATAATGAGTGGCTTTCGAATAACCTATGGTATCGGTTTGTGCAGGAAGGTACCTGCTCTCGGGTGTCTGGTAAAAAATTCCATATGCAAAAGAGGCCTGGCTTTTATCCCTGAATTTATACGCGAGTGAAACCCTGGGTGCTATATTCCACCTATCCATGAGTGCAGAGTGCTCTAGCCTGGTACCCAGCTTTACGGCGATGTCATTAGACACGTAAAAATCTGCTTCCCCAAAACCAGCATATAAATTTTCTTTCACAGTGTAAGAAAACGTACTACTATCAAATGCACGGTATGTATTTTTCTCTTTGCTGTAGAAATAATCAGAACCAAGCCTCACCATGTTCAGCCCTTTCAACCGCTTCTCTAATACAAAACGGCCCTGAGCGTATATCGACCTTCCTTTTAATCCATAATTTTTAAAGGCATATCCCATCGGGCTTGTAATAAGCAGGGTTTTATTTGAACCATCCTGCAATTCATTCATCAGGTTGTCTTTATTGGTACTAAAGCTTACACTAGTTTGCAACTTCCAGCCTTTGCCAAGGTTCTCCCTCCAGTTAAGATTTTGATAGCTGTTGAGGTTTTCGAGTGCAAAGGCGTTTTTTAATTGCACTGAATCTATGTCGTTGGTACGGAATCCCAAATCGCTATAGCTCAGATATCCATAATACTTGATCATTCCGCCTTTCTTTGTTTTGATCCTGAAGTTTGCATCAGCTTCATGAAACAAAGGGTTCTTAAAATAATCCTGCCGTTGTTTAATCACCGCAAATGCCAAAGCCAGGTTTGCATAATTATACGTGAAGCCCCAGGAAGCCCGCTTATTCTTTGCTAATTTTTGAATACCACCACCTGCGCCAATCACACTCAAAGAAATATTGGCTTCCGTTCTTTCGGGTAAATCATTCGATTCCAGGATGAGTGCCGACGATAATGCTTGTCCGTACAAAGCAGAATACCCGCCCGAACTAAAAATAGTGCCTTTAAATAGGAATGGGTTGAAACGCCCTCTGGATGCAATTCCAGGTACACTGCTATAAAAGAAATTGTTTACGAGATTGCCATCTATATATATCTTACTCTCCGATGCCGAGCCTCCTCTCACAAACAAACCTCCTGTTTCACCCACCTGTTGGGTTCCGGGGAGTGTTTTTAATGCACCGGTAATGTCCCCTTCAGCACTTGCGGTGGTTACAATATCCAAAGGGGTAAGCACTGTTGCCTTCTTTTTATCACTGGCTTCAAAAGCGCCCGCTGTAATCACTACGGCCGTTAATTCTGAAACCAGTTCTTTTACATTAATATTTATTACAATGTCTTTTTGCTCAATATTAATATTTTTCACATATGAACTATACCCTATCAAAGTGGCTTCTAACTGCCTGGCCCCCTTTTCGGTAGTTGTAAAACTGAAGTTACCAAGGGAATCGGTGGTAGTCCCATCATAGCTGTCTTTGATACTTATGCTTGCTCCCGCAAGTGGCCTGTTCTTGTTATCGGTCATTTTTCCTGAAATTTTTACCTGACCCCATGTATTAAAAGAGATCAGCAGGGAAAGCAAAACCAGCCAATTTTTCATCGCAGTAAATTTGTCACAATAATAGAGTAGTTTATTTTATAAACCAAATTAATTTTGGCTGAATTTTATTTTTGGAACCCGATAGAAATCACGCAGGAATATATAAACATTTTCAATATAGATTTGATTATCAATTAAATAACATCTTATGATTTTTCTTTATTTCTGAGGTAAAACCGGATGTAAACTTATGCACATCAGCAAAAAATTATTTTTTTATGTGGAGGCAATTTGTAATTTAGCAATAGAATTTAATGGGTTAGTAAGTATTAAGGGTCGGCAGAAATGCTGACCCTTTTACTTTTAATTAATCAATAATTATTGAGCTGCATCCATTGCATATTTTTCTGCATCGTTCTTTTCAAATTCTATTCAATTTTTATTCATTGCATTTTTTTGTTCCTATCAATTGATTTTTTTCATTCCCTGTTTTGAAATTACATTTACCGCATGAGTAAAACGAAATCATCTTTTTTCTGTCAGCATTGTGGATATGAAAGTGCAAAGTGGTTAGGCAAATGCCCATCCTGCAATCAGTGGAATAGTTTTGTAGAAGAAGTAATCGTAAAAGGAAATGATAAAGGGCCAAAGGATGATTGGAAGGATTATAACAATAGCAGCAGGTTAAAGACTGTAGCACTTAGTGATGTGCATAGTGCCGAAGAAGTACGTATCAGCACCAGTGACCAGGAACTCAACCGGGTATTGGGTGGAGGTATTGTAACCGGAAGCATTGTACTCGTAGCTGGTGAACCGGGTATTGGTAAATCAACCTTGTTCTTACAAAATGGATTACTACTCACCAATATCACTACCTTATATGTGAGTGGTGAAGAAAGTGAGCAACAGATAAAAATGCGTGCCGACAGGCTCGGTATCCGCAACGAACATTTTTATCTGCTCACCGAAACCAATACGCAAACGATTTTTAAAGAAATCAAAAAGCTGAAACCACAACTGGTCATTGTGGATTCTATACAAACGTTGCAATCCCCGTTTGTTGAATCATCTCCTGGCAGTGTAAGCCAGATCAGGGAATGTGCTGCAGAACTACAGCGGTTCGCAAAAGAAACCGATACCCCTGTTTTCCTGATAGGCCATATTACCAAAGACGGAAACATCGCCGGCCCCAAGATACTGGAACATATGGTAGATACCGTGTTGCAGTTTGAAGGTGACCGGCATTATGCCTACCGCATCCTACGCACCTTGAAGAACAGGTTTGGTTCAACTGCTGAACTGGGTATTTATGAAATGACAGCAACCGGCATGCGGAGCGTAAGCAACCCCAGTGAAATACTCATTACGCAAAAAGAAGACCAGCTCAGCGGCATTGCCATAGCAGCTACTATGGAAGGCATGCGGCCTTTGTTAATAGAAACACAGGCACTCGTTACGCAAAGTGTATATGGCACACCACAAAGAACAGTAAGTGGTTTTGATTTGCGCAGGTTACAATTGTTGCTGGCTGTTTTAGAAAAAAGAGGCGGCTTTCACTTTGGTATCAAAGATGTATTTGTAAACATTGCCGGGGGAATAAAGGTAGAAGACCCTTCCATTGACCTGGCCATCGTTTGTGCATTGCTTAGCAGCTATGAAGATGTGCCTGTTCCGCAGCATATCTGTTTTACAGGGGAAGTTGGGCTCAGTGGTGAAATACGTGCTGTAAACAGGATCGAACAACGCATTGCAGAAGCAGAAAAGCTCGGGTTTCAAAAAATCATCGTAAGCAAGTACAATACCAAATCAATCAATTCTTCAAAATCTGCTATTGAAATAATTTCACTGGGTAAAGTTGAGGAGTTATATCAGTATTTGTTTTAGATTTATAGAAACTCCGTACCATGTTTTCCTTACCTGCGTTATTAAGGGATGCAATGCATCTTTTGTTCCCTCATCATTGCCAGGGTTGTGGCAATGATATCATTTTCAAAGACCAGTTATTGTGCATATTATGTTTACGCCGGTTACCACATACCAGGTTTGCCATGTTTGCAGGGAACCCGGCCGAAAAAATATTTGCAGGGCGTATCCCCATTATCGCAGCCCATAGTGAATTCTATTTTGCAAAAGGTAAATTGGTTCAGCAACTGATTCACCTACTTAAATACAAAGGCAACCAGGCTATTGGTGAACTGATGGGCGAATTGATGGGTGAAACTTTGTTATCGAGTGGCCGTTTTGCCGGCATAGATATGGTTATCCCGCTACCCATGTTTCCCGAAAAAGAATTTAAACGTGGCTATAACCAGGCAACTGTTATTGGAAAGGGTTTGGCAAAACGCATGAACATTTCTCTTAACAATACTTCTGTTACCAGGAGCAGGCTTACCGAAACACAAACCAGGAAACACCGGGCCGACCGATGGGAAAATGTAGCAGGTAGTTTTATCATACATGAGCCGCAAACATTGTATGGCAAACATATTTTGCTGATTGATGATGTGGTAACCACCGGTGCCACTATAGAAGCATGTGCACAATCCATTCTAAAGATCCAACATACCAAAATCAGTATTGCAAGCCTGGCGCATGCCACTAAGTAACCCGGTTGTTTTCGCATGAAAAAAACTACATTTGAACCATGATGCGAATTTTGGGCAAATGCTCTATCCCTTTCATCCTATGCTGGATATTGATCCTTTCATGTAAGAAAGAAAGTTTTATCAGCAGCAGTGATGCCCGCTTACAGATTACAGCAGACACAGTAAAATTTGATACCGTATTCACCAGTACCGGATCTGTAACCCAATCATTTAAGGTCATTAATGAAAACGATCAGAAGCTTTTGCTTACTTCAGTTGTACTCATGGGTGGAACGAACTCAGCTTATAAAATGAATGTGAATGGTATCCCGGCCACGGAACTGAGCAACATAGAAATTGCCGCCAATGACAGTATCTATGTTTTTATTTCTGTTACGGTGAACCCTACTTCTGCAAATCTGCCATTCATCATCAGCGACAGTATCCGCATCGCTTACAATGGCAACAACAGATATGTACAATTGGAAGCATTTGGACAAAATGCGCATTTCCTTCGCAATGAAACCATCAGCAGCAACACTGTATTCACGAATGACCTTCCGTATGTGATCCTGGGCGGATTGCAGGTAGACACCGGCGTATCCCTGCTCATGGAAGAAGGCTGCAGGATCTATATCCATGCCAATGCCCCCATATTGGTAGATGGCACATTGCAATGTACCGGCACCAAAAACAATGAAGTGGTGTTTACCGGCGACCGGCTGGATGCAGCTTACCGCGACTTACCTGCAAGCTGGCCAGGCATATATTTTCGCAATACCAGTGCAGATAATCAGTTACGCTTTACCGTTATTAAAAATGCAACGCAGGCTGTTACAGCAATCGGCCCATCTGTAAATAGCAATCCTAAATTGCAATTGCATCAATGCATTATTCAAAACGCATTGGATGCCGGCATATTTTCTTCTCATAGCCATATTCGGGCAGATAATTGTTTAATCAGCAATTGCGGAAATAATATATTTATCCAGTCAGGCGGCAGCTATCATTTTACCAACTGCACCGTTGCCGCTTATTCTAATCAGTATTTATTACACAACAAACCCGTTTTACAATTATTCAACTACAGTATCAATAATGGAAGTATTGTTTCAGCCAGCCTAGATGCAGTTTTTGAGAACTGCATATTCTGGGGCGATGGTGGCGCTATTGATGATGAAGTGCTGGTAGCCCGTGAAGGAAATGACCCGTTTACGGTTACAATGGAACATTGTTTGTACAAAGCACAAAGTGACCCTTCAAATGTAACACTCAACAATATCATCAGGAATACCGACCCTTTGTTCGACAGCATTGATATCGGCAACAAATATTATGATTTCAGGATTACGAAAGACATTACAGCGCCAGGCATAGACCAGGGCATGGCTGTACCTCAACCAACAGACCTCGATGATATGCCAAGAACAGCGGGTTTAATGCCCGATCTTGGTTGTTATGAAAAACAATAACCAGTAAACAATTACATTTTTTTATTGTTATACATACACACTTAATTTTATTCCATGTTCAAGACAATTGCCATTGCTGCTGCACTCATTTCCTGTGCGTCTCAATCACAGGACCATCCATCAGGTGTAACAGCAAAAGAAGTAACCATGCAAACCAATGATACTACAAAAAACATTTACAGGTTTAAAGTGCCCGCTCTGGATGGCGGCACCATAGATTTTGCTTCGTTCAAAGGCAAAAAAATCATGGTTGTTAATACTGCATCTGAGTGTGGGTACACTCCTCAATACAAGGAATTGGAAGAACTCTATGGAAAGTATAAACAACAACTTGTAATTGTAGGGTTCCCTGCTAATAATTTCGGGGGACAGGAGCCAGGAAGCAACGAAGAAATAAAAAATTTCTGCCAGAAAAATTATGGGGTTAGTTTTCCCATGGCGGCCAAGGTATCAGTGAAAGGCGAGGATGCCGATCCGCTGTTTCAATGGCTCACACAAAAAAACCTCAATGGGGTAATGGATGCAGAAATCAAATGGAATTTTAACAAATTCCTGCTGGATGAAAATGGCCATTTAATCACCAAGTTCGAAAGCAAAGTAAGCCCCATGAGTAGTGAGATCACTTCCAAACTATAAATAACCTGTATATTTCTTTTTAGCCGCTCCAACAAGAGCGGCCTTTTTATTTACTTTGCAGCATGCAATTCTCCCGGGTCATTGGCCAGCAGGCAACCAAAACACATCTGGTACAAATGGTTCAGCAAAACAGGCTGAGCCATGCGTTGCTTTTTTTAGGTAAAGAAGGCAGCGGAGGTTTAGCCATGGCCCTGGCATTCACACAATTTTTAGTTTGTGAAAAAGCCGGTGGCCGAAAAACCGGTGATGCAGCAGCCGGGCCTTCTTTGTTTGATGCGTTTGAAGCCCCCACCCAACCATCGGCCGAATTGGATGCCACCGATGCCTGCGGCCAATGCCCCGCCTGTTTGAAGGCTGCCAAACTCATTCACCCTGATATTCATTTTTCTTACCCTGTGATCCCAAAAAAATCGGGCGACAAACCGGTGAGTACCGACTATATCACAGAATGGCGTGCTTTTGTTGAGAAATATCCTTATGGTAATTTATACGACTGGTTACAGTTTATTGATGCCGAAAACAAACAAGGTAATATCACTGCACATGAATGCAATGATATCATTAGAAAAATGAGCCTTAAGAGTTTTGAAGCACCTTATAAAATCTTGTTGATGTGGATGCCCGAAATGCTGGGCAAAGAAGGGAACAAACTGCTTAAACTGATTGAAGAGCCACCGCCTCATACCATTTTTATACTTGTCGCTGAAAATGATGCCCTGATTTTACCTACCATACTATCCCGTACACAGCTGGTAAAACTTCCGCCACTCCAACCCAACGATATTGAAGCAGCGCTCGAAGGCAGGGAAGGTACGGCTGTTCAAAAGGCTGCGCAGATTGCTGCAGTTGCCGATGGCAATTATCATGAAGCGCTTCAGCAATTGCAACATAGTGAAGACGATTGGGAGGTTTTACTCCGCGACTGGCTCAACAGTATTGTACGAACCGGGCCGGCAGCACAGGTTAAGTGGATAGATGAAACCAGTAAAATCGGGCGTGAAAAACAAAAACAATTCATCAAATATTTCATCCACCTGCTCGAACAGGCGATACGCATCCAGGTTATTGGGAAGCCAGCCCAAGAAGACAGTTCTGCCGATTTTGCCAGGAGATTGAACAAACTTTGTCACATTGCACAAATGGAAGCCATCATCCAGGAACTCAATCAGGCCTCCTATCATATTGAAAGAAATGCCAATGCGAAAATTCTTTTTCATGCCTTAACCATCCGGCTATACCATATTATTAGCAACAAATCAGTAATTTTGGTGAATTGAGGTTGGTGAAATGTGCAGTTGAGGTAAAGGAAGGCAATCATAACCATCTGTCTGTCTCTACTATATTCAACTCCGCGGCTATGCTGCAGGTAACCGTTCGGGCCATACTATATTATATATAGCAAACCGGAACAGATGCGGCAAAGAATACATGTTGCCCTCCTCTAATCAATTTACTTTACTTAAATTATTCATACACATGGGTTGTGGAAGTTGCGGAACAGGTAAAGACGGTGCCCCGGGCGGTTGCCAAAGCCATGGCAGTTGCGCAAGCGGCAGCTGTAACCGCATGAACGTTTATGACTGGCTGGCAAACCTTCCTTTCAGTGATCCTGAAAGCAATTGCCGCATTGTGGAAATTACATTCAACAATGGCAGCCGTAAAGATTATTACAAAAACACGACGCTTCATTTTTTTGAAAAAGGCGAAATGGTTGCTGTGGAAGGGACAAGCGGCTTTGATGTAGGCATGGTAAACCTCACTGGCGAACTGGTAAGGTTGCAATTAAAAAAGAATAACATCGATGAGAAAAGTGCCGATATCAAGAAAGTGCTTCGCCGTGCCACCGAACATGACCTGGGCAAACTAAAAGAGACAAAGGCCAGGGAACAAGCCGTTCTCATTAGAAGCAGGGCCATAGCCCGCCAGTTGAAACTGGAATTAAAAATGGCTGAAGTGGAGATACAGGCCGATGGCAGAAAAGCTACTTTTTTCTATATCGCCGATGACCGAGTTGACTTCCGTGAACTGATTAAATTATATGCTTCAGAATTTAAAGTGAAGGTTGAAATGCGGCAAATTGGCGCAAGGCAGGAAGCTGGTAAAGTGGGTGGTATTGGGAGTTGTGGGCGTGAACTCTGTTGCAGCACATGGCTCACCGATTTTAAAAGTGTAAACACCAATGCGGCCCGCTATCAAAACCTCAGCATCAATCAAACCAAACTAAGCGGGCAGTGTGGAAGGCTTAAATGTTGCCTTAATTATGAATTGGACACCTACCTGGATGCACTGCAGTTTTTTCCTAATGATGCAGATACACTTGAGATAGCCAGGGGCAGGGCTTTTTTAGTTAAGAAAGATATTTTTCGCAACCTCATGTGGTACACTTTGCCTGATAGCAACAAGCAATACCCGTTGAGCATAGAAACAGTTAAGAAAATTAAATCCCAGAATAGGGAAGGTATCAGGCCCGAAGAACTTGAAACTGTAGAAGTAACGGGAAGCAAGCCAAAAGAGGTTGAACCAGAATATGCCGACCTGGTTGGACAAATCAGCTTAAAGAGCCTCGAAAAAACAACCCGTAAAAGAAGGGAGAAGGAACGCAATCAACAACAAAAGCAACAGGGCGGTAATTCACAGCCAAATCGTGGACAGCAGCAAAGGGGCGGACAGCAACCGCAGCAGCGTAACCAGTCAAATCGCAACCAGCCAAATGAGCAGCGTGGCTCTCAACAACAACGCCCGCCTCAACAGCGCCCTCAACAAGGGAATGCCGGTAACAGGCCAAATCCGAATCAACGGCCTGGTGGGCAGGGAAGGCCGCAGCAAGGCAACAGGCCCCGTGGCCCTCAACAGGGTGGACAGCAAAAACCGCCACAGGGCAACCATCCTCAATAGTACACCTGAACATAAAAACTGATCGCATTGTCTATTGAAGTAAAAAATCTCTCTAAGCAATATGGCACCCAAAAAGCGGTGAACAATATTTCTTTTACAATAGGCAAAGGCGAAATTGTAGGGTTCCTGGGTCCGAATGGCGCCGGAAAATCCACTACCATGAAAATGATCACCGGTTATATTGAATCGGATGCCGGTGAAATCAAAGTTTGTGATATTCCCGTGAGCGGGAACAGCATCAGCACCAAAACGAAAATCGGTTACCTTCCCGAAGCCAACCCCTTGTACATGGATATGTATGTAAAAGAGTACCTCTCTTTTATTGCAGGCATCCACCATATAACAGATAAGAATAAACGCATTTCGGAAGTTATAAAACTGGTTGGGCTAACCCCCGAATCACACAAAAAGATCGGCCAGTTGAGCAAGGGTTATAAACAAAGGGTTGGTTTGGCCGCGGCCTTGGTACACGACCCCGAAGTATTGATTTTAGATGAGCCAACATCCGGTCTCGACCCTAACCAGATCATCGAAATAAGGCAGGTGATCAAAGACCTCGGCAAAAATAAAACGGTTTTGTTTTCATCGCATATAATGCAGGAAGTAGAAGCCATTTGCGAAAGAGTGATTATCATCAACAAAGGGAACCTGGTTGCCGATGACCAGCTTCAAAAACTCAGGCAGGGCAATGCTTCGCATCAATTGGTGACTGTTACCTTCAATGCACCCGCCGATCTTTCGGCAATTAGCGGCAACAGCGCAGTACGCTCAGTTAAACAGAACGCAGCTTCAGCCTATACGATAGAATGTACGCAAGCAGAAAATGTAAAAAAACTCTTGTTGCAAATAAGTATCGAGCAACAACTTGATATCTTATCCCTTCAAACCGATTCACCAAACCTCGAATCTGTTTTCAAGTCACTCACCACCTGATTTTCATTTTGACAGCGAATAGAAAGGTTGTTATTTTGCATTCATAAACCCATCGCTGGTTTATAGCTATTATTTCACCATTAAACTATTCTCTCACTCATGAGTTACATTGCATCCATCAACGCACGCCAGATCCTCGACAGCCGTGGAAACCCAACCATTGAAGTTGATATTTTAACCGAAAACGAACGCCTGGGAAGGGCAGCGGTTCCCAGTGGGGCAAGTACGGGTATCCACGAAGCTGTTGAATTGAGGGATGGCAATAAGAAATTGTATGGTGGCAAGAGCGTACTGAAAGCAGTGAAGAATGTGAATACCGTGCTGGCTGATAATTTATTGGGTTGGGACGTAGCCGATCAAACCGGTATCGACGCCATGATGATCAAGTTGGATGGTACTGAAAACAAAGCCAAACTTGGCGCCAATGCATTGCTGGCGGTTAGCCTGGCAGTGGCAAAAGCTGCCGCTCTTGAAGCAAATCTCCCCCTTTACCGCTACATCGGCGGGACCAATGCCAATGTACTCCCCATTCCCATGATGAACATCCTGAATGGTGGCGCACATGCCGATAATAAAATAGATTTCCAGGAATTTATGGTAATGCCGGTGGGTGCCAAAACATTCAGCGAAGGATTGCAATGGGGTGTAGAAATATTTCATGCTTTGAAAACCGTATTGAAGAAAAAAGGATTCAGCACAAACGTGGGTGACGAAGGTGGTTTTGCACCCAATATACAAAGCAATGAAGAAGCCATTGAAACCGTACTTACAGCCATTCAGGCTGCAGGTTATAAAACCGGTAGCCAGGTAGCCATTGCGATGGATGCTGCAAACAGTGAATTGTGGAATGCAAAAGAGAAAAAATATATTTTCCATAAGAGTGATGGAAAAAAACTCAGCAGCGAACAACTCGTAAAATATTGGGAAACCTGGGTAAAACAATACCCCATTGTTTCTATAGAAGACGGCATGGCTGAAGACGATTGGAAAGGTTGGAAAATGCTTACCGATACCATCGGCAACAAATGCCAGTTGGTTGGCGATGACTTGTTTGTGACCAATGTAAAAAGGCTAGAAAAAGGCATCAATGAAAATACAGCCAACGCTTTACTGGTGAAAGTTAACCAAATTGGAACCCTTACCGAAACCATCAATGCAGTAAGTATGGCCCAGCAAAATGGATACAATACCATCATGAGCCACCGCAGCGGCGAAACAGAAGATAGTATCATTGCCGACCTGGCAGTAGCACTTAATTGCGGTCAGATCAAAACCGGTTCTGCTTCCCGTAGCGACCGGATGGCCAAATACAACCAGTTGATCAGGATCGAAGAAATCCTGGGGCAGAGTGGTATTTACCCAACCGGTAAAATCAGGTTCGGAAAGAAATAAGCCCGAATCTTGCTAATAGGAAGATTAAATTGTAACTTGTACTAACCTACTGACTCATGAAAGTACTTCCGGGCATTTATGCCGTTTTAAAGAATAAGTATTTTATCGTACTCGCCTGCTTCCTGGTTTGGATGATTTTTTTCGATCCCAAAGACTGGGGGTTGATTTCGGCCAGGAAAGAGAAGCTGAGGGAACTCGAAAAAAGCGAAAAACACCTCAACGCCCAGATTGCTGAAACACGAACAGAGTTGAATTTGTTGAAAAACAGCGCCCAAACCATTGAGCGCTATGCCAGGGAGAAATACCTCATGAAAAAAGATAATGAGGACGTGTTTTTAGTAAATACCCCATAAAATGGGGAAAAAACGTAGCTAAAATGCAATATTCCAGTGCAGCCTCCGTTTAATATGCGGATAATGGATATTTATTTAATTTTAAACTGATTAAACTTGCCTATGCACAGTTTTACTACGGAAGACCTATTGCTGTTTTTATACAACGAAGCTTCCACCGAAAAATCAGCGGCAATCAGGGCTGCGCTCGCAAATGACTGGAGTTTGCGTGAAAAACTGGAACTGCTATCATCAACACAGCAACAGTTGAATTCACTTAAGTGTTCACCGCGTCAGAAAACCATCGACAGCATTTTGGCCTATGCTGAGAAAGGAGTCGAAGAACTTACGCAACACGCATAAAACTCAGTCTGATTCATTAATTTGCCCGTTTCCACCGAAATGGGTTTTTTTATGACTAAAAAGGACCGGTACCGGTTTGTCATTGATTATTTTTCTACCCATATGCCCGTGGCGGAGACAGAATTGTTGTACGATAACCCGTTTCAATTGCTGGTAGCTGTCATTCTTTCGGCACAATGCACCGATAAACGGGTAAACCTCACCACCCCCGCCATCTTTGAACATTACCCTGATGCTGCCTCCATGAGCAAAGCCAGCTTTGAAGCACTGTTTCCGCTCATAAAAAGCATTTCATATCCAAACAACAAAACCCGCCACCTGATTGCAATGGCGAATATGTTAATGGAAAAGTTTGACGGGCGGGTTCCAATGACCGTGAATGAACTGGTATTACTGCCAGGCGTGGGGAGAAAAACAGCCAATGTGATTACATCTGTTATTGATTCTCAACCAAATATGGCAGTAGACACCCATGTTTTCAGGGTAAGCGCACGCATAGGGCTTACCACTGCCGCAAAAACCCCGGTTGCGGCCGAAAAACAGCTGATTGCCCATATCCCAAAGGAACTTGTTCACAAAGCCCATCACTGGTTGATCCTGCACGGCAGGTACACCTGTTTGGCAAGAAGCCCCAAATGCAGCGAATGCGGCATCAGGCCTGCCTGTAAATTTTACAACAATAATCTCCGCGGGTAAATAAAATTGACAAAAAATCGTTTAATTTGTAGTCAATTTGGTTAACCCCACAATCAACTGCAACTTAATAAACGGATTTTTTTAATGAAAAGACTAACACTTGTACTTAGCCTTGTGACCTTGTTTGCTGGTTTTTCTCAAAAAGCCGCTGCGCAGTATTATTTCTACAACGACTCTTATTATGATAACCCACTGATGTTTGAAGTGGGCGCTTCTGTTGGTGTCATGAATTGCCTCACCGACCTGGGCGGAAAAAAAGGGATTGGTAAAAAGTTTATCAAAGATTTGAACTTTGGTAAGAACCAACTGGCAGGCGGTGCATACTTCAGTGTGATGTACAAATATGCCATTGCTGCAAGGCTGGAAGCAACATTTGGAAAAGTTTCTGCAGATGATGCCGTACTTGCCAGTGTGCCTTCTGATGACATTGCAAAAGCAAGGTTTAACAGAAACCTGAATTTTCAAAGTACCATTACAGAATTTTCACTGATTACAGAATTACACCCTTTATTTATTTTTATTGACTGGACCGCACGTGACGAAGACCCTCCACGATTCTCACCTTACCTGCTTGCAGGCGTTGGTTATTTTTCGTTTAACCCACAGGGTAAGATTGGCAACAAACTCGTAGACCTCCAGCCATTGAGTACCGAAGGACAGGGTTTTGCAGAATATCCAGACAGGAAAGTGTACAAACTCAAACAAATCAATATTCCGGTTGGTGTTGGAATCAAATATGAATTGTCTTCGCTCGTAAATGTTCGCGGAGAATTTGTATACAGGATTTTAAATACAGATTACCTAGATGATGTGAGTACAAGTTATATTGATCCAAACTTGTTTGCAGCCAATGGGTTTACTGGTGCTCAATTGAACAATGCACTTTTGTTGAACGACCGCCAGATCAACCCGATTACCGGCCCGGACGGAAAGCGTGGCAGCCCGGCAGAAAAAGACGGCTACTTCAGCTTTAACCTTAAAATTGGTATCGCTATCGGAAGGGAAAGGATCAGGTAACAATTACGAATACACGAAAATAGCTTTTATAAAGAAAGCCGGTCAATTGACCGGCTTTTATTTTTGCTTCATGTTGATAGAACTTATGCAAGCATCTGTTTTATCTTTTCCACCAATTCGCCTTTGGTAATGGGAACACCCATGATTTTATTATATGCTTTTGCATCCACCATATACACATCGCGTATGATCTTCACCAATTGGCCGTTGTTAATTTCAGGGATGAGTACCTGGTCGAAATTTTTAATCATATCACCAAGATTGGCCGGCAAGGGCCTCACATAACGTAAATGCGCATGCGAAACTTCAAGCCCTTGTTGTTGCAATTCGGCACAGGCGCTTTTGATAGCGCCATAAGTGCTTCCCCATCCTATGACAAGTATTTTTCCTTTTTCGGGGCCGCTGTCTAATTTTTGTTGCGGAACATAATGAGCCAGTTTATCCACTTTTTCCTGCCTGATCTTCACCATCAACTGGTGGTTCTCGGCATCGTAACTAATATTACCTGTAATATTTTGTTTTTCTAACCCGCCAATCCGGTGTTCCAAACCAGGAGTTCCCGGTACAACCCAGGGGCGAACCAGTTTTTCATCCCGTAAGTAGGGTTGAAATTTTTCCTCCCCATGGCCCAATTGGGTTTTGAAATGAACATCAATAGCTGGCAAATCGGCAGATTGTGGGAATTTCCAGGGTTCGGCCCCATTGGCAATATAACCGTCGCTTAACAGGATCACAGGCGTCATATGTTGAATGGCAATGCGTACCGCTTCATAAGCCACCTCAAAACAATCGCTGGGTGTTGATGATGCGATTACTGGCATCGGGCATTCTCCATTGCGGCCATAGTATGCCTGCAGCAAATCACTTTGCTCTGTTTTGGTTGGCAGCCCCGTGCTGGGCCCTCCCCTTTGCACATTCACAATCACCAATGGGATTTCAAGCATTACTGCCAGGCCCATGGCTTCTGCTTTCAATGCCATCCCCGGTCCGGATGTGGTAGTAACCCCAATGGCGCCGCCATAACTGGCACCAATAGCCGAAGTAATGGCCGCAATCTCATCCTCGGCCTGGAAGGTTTTTATTCCGAATGACTTGTATTTACTGAGTTCGTGCAAAATATCAGAAGCCGGTGTAATGGGATAAGTACCCAGGAACAGCGGCAAACCACTTTTTTGTGAAGCCGCTATAAGCCCGTATGCCAGCGACTGGTTTCCCATGATAGAACGGTAAGTACCTGGTTCCATCCTTGCCTTTGAAACAGAATACCTCGTAGTAAAAGTTTCAGTGGTATCTGCATAGTTATACCCTGCCTGCAGCACTTTAACATTTGAGTCGAGGATATCGGGTTTCTTCGAAAACTTTTCCCGCAGGAATCCAATTGTATTCTCCATATCCCGGTTGTACATCCAGTAAAGAAACCCGAGTACAAACATATTCTTAGCACGGTCTTTTTCTTTCGTGCCCATCGTAAAATCTTTGAGCGACTCACGGGTCATTTTGGTGACATCCATCCGAATCACTTCATAATTGTCGAGGCTATGGTCTTCGAGTGGGTTCACCCCATCCGGATAATTTGCAAGCCTAAGGTTCTTCGAATCGAATCCATCTGTGTTTACGATGATCTTGCCACCCTTCTTTAAAGCACCCAAATTCACTTTCAGGGCAGCAGCATTCATAGCTACCAGAACATCACATTCGTCTCCGGGTGTAAATACACGATCACTGCTGAAACGAAGTTGAAAACCACTTACACCGGGCAGCGTGCCAATCGGGGCCCTGATCTCTGCCGGGAAATCGGGGAATGTGGCAAGATCAATTCCGAGTAATGCGGTGTTGTTGGTAAACTGGCTTCCGGTGAGTTGCATTCCATCGCCGCTATCGCCGGCGAATTTGATCACTACGTCCTGTAGTACTTCTTGTTTATCTACCATAAGAATAGAATATTATCTTTTGTTGCGGGCTTTTCCGTTTATGGCTAAGTTACTGAAATGATATAATTAAAACACAAGAAAAATATATGATTCTCATCCTATTTCCGCCGAATAAAGTAGGTTTGCGCAAAGATTTATATGCACGACCTCAGCGATTTCCTCTTGCCTGTGAATGTACAGGAGTTAAACGACGACAATGGCTTTACCGACGGGCAACTGGCCAAACACATCAGCATATTTGAAACCGAAATCCCCGACCTGTCCAACTGTGACATCGTGCTGGTGGGCATGGGCGAAATGAGGGGCAGCGGCGTACTCACCGGCGAAAGTTATGCGCCCGACAAAATCCGTAAACAGCTTTATCAGCTTCATTACTGGCATACCGATGTTACCATTGCCGATATTGGCAATATCCGTACAGGGGCGCATATCAATGACAGTTATGCGGCACTGAAAACAGTCTTGCATGAAGTGCTCTTACTTGGAAAAACCGCTGTGATCCTGGGAGGATCGCATGACATTACGTTGGCCCAATACAATGTGTACAAAGACCAGAACCAGGTTGTTGAGGCCACTTGTGTTGATGCCATGATTGACCTTAGGGGCGATAGTGTTTTACGCAGTGAGAATTTCCTGCTGGATATGCTTACAGGCGAACCCAATATGATCAGGCATTACAATCATATCGGTTTCCAAAGTTACTTTGTACATCCGCGGCTCCTCGAAACCATGGATAAACTCCGGTTCGATTGTTACCGGGTTGGCGTAGTGAAAGATAATATTGAAGAAATGGAACCCGTGATCCGCAATTCGCATTTTATGAGTTTCGATATTTCTGCACTTAAATACAGCGATGCCCCGGCAAATATACTCTGCCCCAATGGCCTCACCGGCGAAGAAGCATGTATGCTTACCCGTTATGCAGGGATGAGCGGGAACCTTAACAGTTTTGGTATCTATGGCTATAACCCGCAGCTGGATGTAAAGGAACTCACCGCCCGGCAGATTGCACAGATGCTTTGGTATTTTATAGATGGAAAGAGCAGGAGCAAACAAGAGATCAAACTGGAAGAAAGAAGCAATTTCAATGAATTCCATACGGCATTTGCTGAAGTAGATACGGTATTCCTACAAAGCCGAAAAACAAACCGCTGGTGGATGCAGATGCCCGATAAAAAATTCATTGCCTGTAGTTACAACGATTACCTCAAAGCAAGCGGCAACGAGATCCCCGAAAGGTGGCTGAGGGTGCAGGAAAGAAATTAGAGCTGAACTAAATCCAACGCATGCAACAATGCCCTGGCAAATTTTGGTTACTTGTGATTGTGCTTTGCTTTTGGCAAGTAAATGTCAGAGCTCAAAATAACGCTACACGCAAAGCAGCCCGGCAATTGTTATCCGATAGCTTCGTCCGCACAGGGCATATTGGTATCAGCATCACCGACGCCAGTTCAGGAAAAACAGTTTACGAACACAATGCTTCGCATAATTTCATTCCAGCCAGCAATGTAAAACTCTTTTCACTGTATGCTGCATTGAAGTACATCGGCGACAGCGTTCCTGGCTTACAATATTACAGGAAAGAAGGTTTTACTTTTTTTGTTCCAACTGCAGACCCAAGCTTTTTACACCCCGATTTTAAAAGCCAGCCGGTATTTGATTTTCTGAAAAATGAAAAACAACTGGTGGCACTCGATGATCATAGTTGGCAAACTACAAACTGGGGAAATGGATGGAGCTGGGATGATTTTGCACAACCCTATGCCCCCGAAAGAAGCCTGTTGCCGATGTATGGGAACCTCGCCTCCATCAACAGGAAGTTTTCACCCGGGGTATTATTGAATAAAGAACAATTCTTCCGGGAAATTTCTATACATCCTGGCTATCTGAAAAACAAAAACAGGTTTCTGGAAATTAATCCGCGGCCTTTGAACGATATCGATTCTAATGCCCTGTACCGGCTGATTTCAGAAAAGCATGCTTTATACTATAATTTTAGCAGGGACATTGGTTCCAATACATTTCAACCAGCGCTTTCCTTAAAAGAAACCGGCACGCAGCAAATTCCGTTTTCTACCAATGACCTTGCAGAAATATTTCATATGCTGCAGGACACCCTGCACAAAACCATCATCCGGCACACCGGGGACAACTTAATGAATTCTATTGGCAAATCCGGAGATATAAGTTTTTCTACATTGTATTCCAGGCCACTCGATTCACTGCTCATACCCATGATGCACAATAGTGATAATTTTATGGCAGAGCAATGTTTGCTCATGGCGTCAAACGAACGTATTGGTTATATCAATGAAAGCCATCTGATTGATACCATTCTTGCAACCGACCTTAAGGATATACCCGATTACCCCCGCTGGGTAGATGGATGCGGCATGAGCCGTTACAATCTATTTACACCAAGGACCTTTGTTTACATCCTGCACAAATTAATTGCATTGCAGGGGATTGAAAAAATGAAAGCAATTTTACCAACAGCTAACGAAGGGACATTGCAGGGTTATTTCCTACGGGATGAGGGCGTTATTTTTGCCAAGACTGGCACCCTTAGCAACAACACAGCATTATGCGGAATGATACGCACAAAAAAATTGAAGTGGTTGTTATTCTCTGTTATGGTGAATAATTTTCAAGGGCCCGCAACCCCAGTTAAACGTGCCATCGAACAATTCATTCAGGCGGTACGATATGCTAACTAATGGAATGTTATCGGCCAAACATTTTATCCAACTCGTCTTTCCTGAAATTCATATACGTGGGTTTGCCATTGGGCGTACTATTGGGCGTAGAACAATTGAATAATGCCCCCAGCAATGAGCGCATTTCTTCTTTTCCAAGCGTTACACCTGTTTTAACCGACTGTTGCAAAGCCAGCGAACGCAGGAGTTTTTCTCTTTTAGAAAATTTCAGGTCATTGCTGAAATGCTTATACTGTTCCAGCATTTTCTCAATTGCCACTTTTTCATTACCCTCACCCACATCTGCTGGCGTTCCCTGAATGACAAATGTATTTTTCCCAAATGGCTCCAACCGGTACCCGAGTAATGTAAGGTCTGGCATCAGTTCTTCCAGAATAACAGCATCTGCTGCGTTTAATTCGAGGGTTGAAGGAAAGAGGCTTTGTTGTGTTGCTATCGGTTTACCATCAGTGGCTGTTACAAACTGCTCATATAATACCCGCTCGTGTGCGTTTTGCTGATGAACAAGCAAAAAGCCCTTTTCATCCTGAACCACAATGTAAGACTGGTGCAATTGTACTATATCACCGCTAAAATCTTTCTTGTTTTCCCATTCACCCGGCAATGAAACAACAGCGGCATCTTCGTTTATGCGTTCGGGTGATTTACCGGGGGTTTCATAAAAATCTTTCCAGTGTTGCAGCTCACTTTTACGCTCAATAAAATGCGCCTGGTTTTTTTGAGTAAACGACCTGTACAAGGGAGAAGCCGGCGCCGACTGCCTGGTTTCTTCACTGATGGGCTTACTCACTGCATCTAAACGTTGAATGGCAGGATCAAGTTCAAAATCAAGTGTGGGTGTAATACTGAATTGCGCCAGCGCATGTTTTACGGCAGACTGTACAAATGCATATACAATTTTTTCGTCTTCAAACTTTATTTCCTGTTTGGTAGGATGTACATTGATATCGAGTTGAGAGGGGTCAAGGTCTATGAACAATACATACATCGGGAAGCTATCCTTGGGGATCATTTCATCAAATGCGTTCATGATAGCATGGTTGAGGTAACCGCTTTTAATGAAACGATTGTTCACGAATAGGTACTGGTCGCCCCGGGTCTTTTTAGCTGTTTCGGGTTTTCCTACGAAGCCCGAAATATTGAGATAATCGGTTTGCTCTTGTACACTCACCAGTTTGGCATTGTAATGATTCCCCAATACCTGCACAATACGTTGCTTAAGGGTACCTTTTTCCAAATGGAACATTTCCTGCCCATTGGATTGAAATGAGAAAAAAATATCAGGAAAAGCCATGGCCACCCTTATGAATTCGTCTACAATATGCCGCATTTCGGCAGCGTTGCTTTTTAGGAAATTGCGGCGTGCAGGAACATTGAAAAAAAGATTTTTCATTGCAATGCTGGTGCCTTTATTAAAAGCTACCGGTTCCTGTACTTTAACGGCACTGTTCTCAATTTCAACATAAGTACCTGCATTGTCTTGCTCCTGGCGGGTTTTTAATTCAACCTGTGCTACCGCTGCAATACTTGCCAATGCTTCCCCCCTGAATCCCATGGTTTTGATCCTGAATAAATCATCAATATTCCTGATCTTGGATGTTGCGTGGCGTTCAAAAGCCATACGTGCATCTGTTTCACTCATGCCCTTCCCATTGTCGATCACTTGTACCAGGGCCTTGCCCGCATCCATCACAATGAGCCTGATGTCGTCGGCACCTGCATCTACCGCATTTTCCAGCAACTCTTTTACGGCACTTGCCGGCCTTTGTATGACTTCGCCAGCCGCAATCTGATTGGCAATGTTATCGGGCAATAATTGAATGATATCTCTCAAAATCCTGTAATTTGTACCCAAAAATAACACATCCTGTTCACTCTAAATTTTAAAGACCTGATGCGCCTGGCCCTGCTAACTTTATCCTTTGCTATTTGCCTCCTCTCACATGCACAAAAACAACCCGGCGAAATGGCCCAAAAATGGGTAGATAGTGTATATAAAAGCCTGCTACCCGATGAAAGGATTGGCCAGTTAATAGTTACCCGGCTTTCTTCCATGGATGTAAAAACGAAAAAAATAACTTTTCTATACGACCAGGTAACAGACCTTGTAAAAAAATACAATATCGGTGGGGTATGTGTATTCCAGGGAAGCCCGGTTTTACAAGCCAACTATCTGAATTCGTTACAGGCTATGGCAAAAACTCCCATACTGGTATCCATAGACGCAGAATGGGGCGTGGGTATGCGCATCATCGACAGTGTGCTACCCTTGCCCAAACAGATGATGCTTGGAGCCGTTAAAGATGCAGGCATCGTATATAAATACGGTCAGGTTGTTGCTGAACAATGTAAAAGAATGGGGATCCAAATGAATTATGCCCCGGTATTGGATGTAAACAACAACCCCAACAACCCGGTAATCAATGACCGGAGTTTTGGAGAGGACAAATATAAAGTTGCTCTTTTTGGTACACAGTATATGAGGGGAATGCAGGAATCTGGAGTAATGGCCTGTGCCAAACATTTCCCGGGGCATGGAGATGTTGCTGTGGATTCACATTATGATTTACCTGTTATCTATAAATCGCCTCAACAACTTGATTCACTGGAACTTTACCCATTTCGCCATGTGTTTGGAGAAGGTATTTCCAGTGTGATGATCGCTCATTTGTACATTCCTTCAATAGACAATAGGAAAAACCGCCCTTCTTCTCTGTCATCAAAAAATATCAATGGCCTGATGCGTACCAGCATCGGCTATGACGGCCTAACAATTACCGACGGGTTGGAAATGCAGGGTGTAAAGAAATTTTTTCCTGATGGCGAATCATCGGTAGAATCTATCATAGCTGGAAACGATTTATTGTGCCTGCCCGATAATATTCCGCTGGTAATACAAAAAATTAAAGAAGCCATCCGGCAAAAAAAACTCAGCTGGAATGATATCGAACGCCATTGCAGAAAAGTACTGATGGCAAAATTCCAATACGGGCTTACCGCATTAACCCCCATACAAACCGACCACCTAACTGCCGACCTAAATAAAGACATTCCGGCCATGCGCCAACTGGTCGCTGAAAATGCAATCACTTTATTGTCTAACAAAGACAGTGGCTTTTTTCCTTTAAGCCCATCAGTCAACCAGGGTTCTGTAGCTTATGTTGCTGTTGGTACCAATGCAGAAAATGCCATTATCAGAAAGATGAAATCGGATTACAATGCCGGGATATTTTATGTTGATTTCAGCAAAAAAAATGCCGCAGAAGTAAATGAACTGCTGGATAAAATTGTTTTGGGCTACAAAAAAATTGTGATAGGTATCCACAGTATCAACAGGGCGCCGGCAAACAATTTTGGTATTAGTAAAGATGCGGTAAGTTTTGTAAATACTTTGCAACAAAGGGCACGTACCATTACGTATTTATTCGGAAATGCGTATGCTGCTAAAAAC
>JBPOHG010000065.1:0-5832 GCA_052035835.1 Bacteroidota bacterium
ATTGTCATAAAATACTATATCACTGTAAAGCTGCTGCATGTATAAAAATTCGGCCCGCAAACGCATGGCCGCATCTGCACATTGCTGCAGGTCTTTATCGCCTACACTGATATCCAAAACCGCAAACTGAGCCTCCTGGTTGGGTTTTAACGTGCCATCATATAAAAACACCCGCTTATCATCTTTTAACCGCACCTTTATTAACCAGGCACTGTAAGAAGTGGGGGATACTTTTATCCGCTGGTATCCTTTCGGGAGCGGAATGGAATCAACCGATACAGGCGATGATATGGAAACTGTATCCTGCTGCTGCGAATTCCCGTGATGGCAGCCGGCAATGACCAGGGAAAGCAGCATGATGGTTTTGAACTGCATAATGACTATTTTTGAGTTGATCACTGGGAATCGGTGAACGCTGGTTTCCATAAAACACTTGTGCAGCCAATGGTTAATATTTTGATAATTGACGACGAAAAAGCAATCCGGAAAACCCTTTCAGAAATTTTAAGTTTTGAAGGATACAAAATCGAAGAAGCAGCAGATGGAGAAGAAGGGTTGCGAAAATTCTCCGACCGAACGTATGACGTAGTGCTTTGTGATATCAAAATGCCCAAACTGGATGGCATAGAATTCCTTGAAAAAGCAAGGGATATCAATCCGGATATTCCCATCATTATGATCAGCGGGCATGGAAATATTGATACCGCTGTTGAAGCGGTGAAGAAAGGGGCTTTCGATTATATCAGCAAGCCACCCGACCTGAACCGCTTACTCATCACCCTCCGCAATGCGGCTGAAAAACAAACCCTTGTTACAGAAACGAAGGTCCTCAAACGCAAAGTGAGCAAAGTGCAGGAAATGGTAGGTGATAGCGGTGCCATTGGCAAAATCAAAGACACCATTGAAAAAGTTGCACCCACCGATGCCAGGGTACTGATCACCGGAGAAAATGGAGTGGGAAAAGAACTCGTGGCCCGGTGGATCCACGAAAAAAGCAACCGTAGCAGCGGCCCGATTGTGGAAGTGAATTGCGCCGCCATACCCGGCGAATTGATTGAGAGTGAGCTTTTTGGACATGAAAAAGGATCTTTTACTTCAGCTATCAAACAACGAATCGGGAAGTTTGAACAGGCCAATGGAGGTACCCTTTTCCTCGATGAAATCGGGGATATGAGCCTCAATGCACAAGCTAAAGTATTACGAGCTTTGCAGGAAGGAAAGATCACCAGGGTGGGAGCCGACAAAGACATCAGTGTAGATGTTCGCGTTATTGCAGCAACCAATAAAGACCTGCTCAGGGAAGTTGAAGACAAAAATTTCCGCCTCGATTTATACCATCGGTTAGGTGTAATCATCATACATGTGCCATCTTTAAATGAACGAAAAGAAGACATTCCCAACCTCGTTGATTATTTCCTCGAACTGGTGGCCACCGAATACGGACAGCCCAAAAAAGCTATTGATAAAGAGGCAGTGATCGCATTGCAGCAGCATAGCTGGACCGGCAATATCCGGGAATTGCGCAACGTGGTAGAAAGGCTGATTATCCTCTCGGGCAAAACCATTACGGTAGATGATGTTCGCAACTTTGTACTTCCGAGGCATTGATGCGCTGGTTATATCATAAATATTGTTAAAAATCAGCATTTTGTATGTGCTTTAAAGGCCTTCTATGCTGATGTATTGAGATACAATCTTACTTTTGGTGCGAAAAAAACCTGCGTATGAATATTGGCTGGATCATTTTTATTGCCTGCGCCACTCTCTGGCATATCGGATTATATGGAATGTTTAAAAAAGCGGGCATCGAAGGATGGAAAGCATTTATCCCGTTTTACAACACCTGGTGCATGGTTGAAAAAATGGAACTGAATAAAGTTTGGTTCTTCCTTCAGTTCATTCCCATCGCAGGCCAGTTCATAACAATCTGGATTACCATCAAATTTGTAGAACATTTTGGCCGGTTCCACTTTCTTCACCATGCAGCTGCAGTATTGGTTCCATTCATCTATTTCCCATACCTCGGATTTTCAAAAGACGAAAAATATGCCGGCAAACTGGTCGTAGATAATTACCGAAAATCGGGCGCCCGGGAATGGGTAGACGCTGCATTCTTTGCCATTGTAGCGGCAACGATTATCCGCACTTTTATATTTGAAGCTTATACGATCCCAACACCTTCAATGGAGAAAACCCTGTTGGTGAATGATTTTCTTTTCGTTAGCAAATTCAGCTATGGCCCCCGGCTGCCAAACACGCCCATTGCCATGCCATTTGTACACCATACTTTGCCGGTAACAGGAACCAAATCGTATGTAGAATGGATCAAACTTCCTTACAAGCGCTGGTTTGCCAGCCCGGTAAAAAGAAACGATGTGGTCGTATTTAATTTCCCGGTGAACGATACACTGATAAATGATGAGGTTAATTTCGGTAGCCGCACAACGTATTATGAAGCGGTTAGGCAACTGGGCAGGGAAAGAGTTATGCAGGATTATGGGAATATCATCATTACCAGGCCTGTAGATAAAAGGGAAAATTTTATTAAACGTTGCGTAGCCATTGCCGGAGATGAATTGAAAGTGATCAATGGGGTGGTATATGTAAACGGACAAAAAGAAGCATTTTTTCCGGAAGCAGAACGTTTTCACATTCTTAGGATGCCCCCCAACTCTGGCACTCCCGATGCCGAAATGCTCGAATCATGGGGCATGAAAGTAAGGGAATCTCAGGGCGATGTAAGAAACCTGGCAGGAGAACCCAATGCGATCATTGTAAATGTAACCAACAAAGAAAAAGCCAATTTGCATTTGCCTGCAGGATATTCTTTGGTGGATTTCATAGTTCCCTTCAGGAAAAATGCCATGAGTGATGGAGACTATCCTGCCGGGCAATTGTTTCCGTACTACCAGGATAACAATAGCTGGACGGTAGATAATTATGGCCCGCTTGTGGTCCCCAAAAAAGGGATGACCATTCCATTAACACCCGACAACCTGATCCGTTACCAGCGTTGCATAGAAGTGTATGAAGCCAATCAATTTGAAGTAAAAGGTTCCCAGGTATTGATCAACGGCCAACCGGCCACATCCTATACTTTTAAAATGGATTATTTCTGGATGATGGGAGACAACCGCCACAATTCGCTCGACAGCCGATATTGGGGTTTTGTTCCAGAGGACCATATTGTAGGAAAAGCATCGCTGATTTGGTTTAGCTGGGAAGGCGGGCCCCGCTGGAAACGGTTTTTCAAGGGTATAAAATAAATGAACACCGTATTCGAAAAAATACTAATTTCATCTATCCTCTTGCAGTAATGCAGGAGGATTTTTTATCTAAATGATCTGTATGCAAAAAGAAGAAATCCGTTTTGGTTTCGATGTGTATGAATCTATCGATGCATTGCCGGCCATTGATCAACAATTACTAAACGCAGCCCGTGAGGTTACGCAAAAAGCGTATGCACCTTATAGTGAGTTTCATGTTGGTGCGGTGGCCCGTCTCAGAAATGGAGAAACGGTATCGGGTACCAACCAGGAAAATGCATCCTACCCGGTAGGGATTTGTGCAGAACGTTCCCTGCTCTCTACAGCATCCATCCTCCACACCAATGTGCCGATAGATACGATGGCGATTGCCTGCCACAATCTCAAAGGAGACAGTGGTAAGCCGGTATCCCCCTGTGGCATGTGCCGCCAGGCGTTGCTAGAATACGAAGACCGCACGCAGGCTCCCATCAGGTTGGTACTAAGCGGTATGACTGGTAAAGTGTATGTGATTGAAAAAGCCAGCCAGTTGCTGCCGCTTTCATTCGGAGGTGGCGACTTGAAATAACCTGTTTCACCATTTATCTGATAGTCCCAGTTGTACAGCTACACCACTGTGTGCAGCTTCATGTGCCAGCAACCATTTTTTTCGCCACAAATCCCCGGCATATCCCACCATATCGCCACCTGATCCAATGACCCGGTGACAGGGTACAATAATGGCAATATTATTTTTTCCGTTTGCCGAACCTACCGCCCTGATAGCTTTCACATCGCCCAATTGTTTGCTCAAATGAAGGTAACTGGTGGTTTTTCCATAAGGGATATTGATCAATGCAGCCCATACCGATTGCTGAAAATCAGTTCCGGGCTGTTGCAGTGGTAAATCAAACATTTGAATCTGCCCGTTGAAATACGCATCCAGTTGGTCTGCGCAGGACTGTATTGCAATGGAAGCAATGCTCTTATTGAATGGAAGTTTGGATTCATCCGTTTGCTCCCGGTTCATGGTATTCACAAAACATACTGAGTTGATATGTGTATCCGTACCTGTGATGCGTAATGCGCCAACCGGACTTTTATAATAAACGGTTTCTTCCTGCATGTTTCAAAAGTATAAAAAATGGAAGCAAAACAGCAACTCATTATCTTTGCAGCATTAAATGAACCATGTAAAATCATCAGATGAACAATTTTTCGGCAAGGCGATGGCAGCTGTTGCCGACCCATACCGGATGAGTATCCTTCATGAAATCCTGGAGAAAGGTTCTGTGAGATGTTGCGATGTGGTAGGGCTAACCGGCTTGTCTCAGCCTACCTGTTCACATCACATCAAATTGCTGGCCGACAGTGAACTGATCGAATGCAGGAAGGAGGGGAGAAATAACTATTTCACACTCAACAAAGAGAATTTCAAAAGGTTGGGAAATTATTTCGATCAGTTTGCCTGATCATTTTTACAATCTTATCAGCGCTTTCACTCTTTTTCCCCCGGAAGGTTTCCATAATGGGCCTTCTTTCAATAACCGGATGGCTTCCTGGTCGCAGGAAGTACACAATGATTTTTCAACTTTTATCTTCGTGGCTTTACCATCACTGTTTACTTTAAAAGACAGATATACATTCCCATTCTCTACTATTGCTTTTTCCCGATAAACAACTTGCTTCGAATTCAAAATATATTGTTCATAGGAGGGCCATCCGTTTACAGGTTCTGCTGTATTTACTAAACCACTTTGCAACTGCTTAGCCGTTATTTTTGAAGATGCCGCCAGGTTTCCCTTTGTTTTTTTTGTCCTTGAAATACCGGCAGATGTCACCACCGTTTCAGACAATATTTTGCTGTCTTTTTTCAAAACGATATTATTATCCTGTCGCGGACTAACATTGTACATCATCGTAGGATCATAGCCGGTTGCTTTTACTGAAGCATAAGCCATACTGTCCTGAACCGGAAGTTTGAATTTTCCCCGCTCATCGGATAATACCTGATTGTTAGCATTTGAAACTGTTGCATAAGGCACTGGTTCGCCTTCTTCATTGGTAACGGTTCCTGTGATAACATTTCCAACTTTTGAATCAACTTCGATGGGCACAGCCTTTTCTTGCGCATCATAATCCTTCATTTTGCCGGTAGCAACTTCTTCTTTTATTTCCGTTGGGGGCTGCTGAAGGGTAGCCATATCATCATACGTTCCGGAAACGGGCTTTTGTACGCCGGGTATTGGAGATGTTTGATAGCTGGATGCGCCGATGTTGCCATTGGCCATGGGTGTATGAGAGGCAGTGTCAGCCGGACCATGTAATCCATCTGTTTTTACAGGAGCAGATGAAACCGATGCGGCATCATCGGTAGAACGCACAGATTCATTCTTTGCAAGGCTGGTACCTGCTTGTATCCCTTCTTCATTTTCACTTTTCATCACAAAATAGGCGGCAACAGCCACCAGCAGCAGCGCAGCGGCAGCGCTCATCCAATATTTAAAACCTGCGCTAACTACGGTCCCTTTTTTTTCGTTTTCCTGATTTCCCTGAATTTGCTGGCGCATATATGCCAGGTCATCTT
>JBPOHG010000183.1:0-4117 GCA_052035835.1 Bacteroidota bacterium
ACAAAAAGAACAACAGCAACCGAACGAAAAAAAATAGAGCGCTTTCTGCATGAAAAATTACCTGATTAATTGTATTAGGCGGCCTTTTGGCTGCCTAATTTTATTTTGTACTTTTTGTACCTGCAAAGAGCCGGCCCATTACAACAGCTTTACCCCCACCCGTGCCGAGTCCCTGGCCCTTGAGAGAATGGCAGGGCGTGCTTTTGATTCGATTTTAAAAATGCAAGCACTCATCCGTACCGGCGACCTCATCACCCGAACCGGGAATGATTTTACGAGCGAAAGCCTCCGGTCGCTTAACCAACGTGATCAAACATACTCACATTGTGGTATTGCCAGCATTGAAAATGACAGCATTTTTGTATACCATGCCCTGGGTGGCGAATGGAACCCCAACCAAAAGATCAGGCGGGACCCCTTGTACCTCTTTGGCGACCCTTATAATAACAGGGGGATGGCTATTTTCCGTTACGAGATTGATGATAGCACATGCCACCAAATATATAAAACCACTCACCGCTATTTTACAGAAGGCATTATGTTCGACATGGACTTTGATCTTGCAACAGACCACAGGATGTATTGCGCAGAATTTGTTTGCAAGAGTTACGAAAAAGGAAGCCATGGTAAACTACAATTTCCGCATAGCAGGATCAAGGACTTTGAATTCATCGGTGTTGATGATCTTTTTCTTCATCCCAAATGCACAAAAAGAGCACAAATTGTATATAAATAATAGCCGAATATTGATTTTTACAACTACTTTTGCCCGAAACAAAAAAATTGCTTTTATGAAAAAAATTCTTCTGTCTTTAATGGTTTTATCTACAGCTTTTTTCTTCAGCTGCAATAGCGGCGGCGGAGACCCAAAAGCTGTATTATCTGATTTCTTTGATGCACTTTCCAAGAAGGACATTGCTTCAGCCAGGAAATTTGCTACCGAAGAGAGTAAGTCTATGCTTGATATGATGGAAATGGGTATGAAAATGGATGCTGACTCTAAAGAAACAGACAAGTACGACAAATCAAAAATGGAATTTGGCGAACCAAAAATCGAAGGCGATAAAGCTACCATTGCTGTAAAAGAAAAAGGAAGCGGCGAAACCATGAACTTCACTTTAAAGAAAGAAAAAGGAAGTTGGAAAGTTGCTTTCGACAAAGCATCTATGATGAGCATGGGTATGGAAAAAATGAAAGAGAAAGGTGTAAATCCGGCCGATAGCATCGGAAAGGCAATGGATGAACTCAAAGACATCAATTTAGATACGCTCAAACAAGGAATGCAGGAAGGTTTGAAAGCACTGGATGAAGCCAGCTCAGAGCTGAAAAAACTCGACAATAAATAATGGGCCATTAGGCACAAAGAAGAAGCACCCGATGGGTGCTTTTTTTATCAGCGTATATGAAAGATGTTTACCTTTAATACTCATAAATATCAGGTATGCGTACAATATTTATTATCTTATTTTCTTTGTCGGTTTTCACCAATGCTTGTAGTGACGATCATTCGGGAAGGCCGGCCAACGCTATGGAAACAGGCAGGGAATTTATCAGGGCCAGTTTGAACGGAGATTTTAAAACTGCAGAGTCGCTTTTATTAAAAGACGAAGAAAACAAGCAGCTCTTTGAATCCTATAAAGATTATTATAACAGGATGCCTGCCGAAAAGAAGCAGCATTACAAAAAGGCGTCCTACGAAATCAACAAATATGAGGATATCAATGACTCCACTACCATTATCAATTATGCCAACGACTATATGAACAAACCTATGGACATCAAAATCGTTCGCAAAGACAAAGAATGGTGGATAGATTTTAAGTATACGTATTCTGGCAACCTTCCAATTGACTGATTATGATGAAGAGTTTGATCCTGGCAGGAATTGGCGGCGGAATCGGCTCCATGTTGAGGCTGCTCATAGCTATTGCCAGTAAGCAAAGTGGTTTCCCGCTGGGTACCCTGTTGGTAAATATCCTGGGTAGTTTTGCCATCGGGATCATCATTGCATGTAGCCTGAAACAAAGTTTTGTAACCGCTGATTGGAAAACATTCCTTGCAACCGGCATCTGTGGCGGGTTTACAACTTTTTCGGCTTTTAGTATGGAAAACCTGCAGATGTTACAGGAAGGGAAAATTATACAGGCGCTCTTGTACATTATCATCAGCCTGGTAGCTGGCATGGGCGCTGCATGGATAGGTTTCAAGATCGCTGGAAATTAAATGACTGTTTTAAACGCTGAACATTATGTATGTACTCCACCCCTGGCATGGCGCTTCATACGGTGACCACTCACCCGAACGTGTAAATGCACTGATCGAGATCCCACAAGGAAGCCGATGCAAATATGAAATTGATAAAAAAACCGGCCTGCTTAAATTAGACCGGATCATTTATTCATCTTTCCACTATCCCGTTAACTATGGATTTATTCCCAAAACGTTGGGAGAAGATGGCGACCCGCTGGATATCCTGGTGATGTGCAGTGAAAGCATTCAGGCACTTTGCCTCGTGGAAGCAACTGTAATCGGAAATATGCAAATGATAGACAGTGGCGAAAAAGATGACAAAATCATTGCTGTTGCCACCAAAGACCCATCGGTAAACCATATCCGAAGTATAGATGAACTTCCGCAACATTTTTTCGCCGTATTGAAGAATTATTTTGAACAATATAAAGTACTTGAAAACAAAAAGGTTGCCATCGACGACTTCCAGGATAAGCAAACAGCTTACCAGGTGATCAATGATGCCATTCTTTTGTACAAAGAAAAATTTCCGGTTCATGACAAATAAAATCAAACCTACTATGGACATACAGGTAATCCTGATCCTTTTCATCATAGGATTGGCGGCCGGCATTCTCGGCGGTATGGTTGGCGTTGGTGGCGGCATCATCATTGTTCCCGCACTCATTTACTTCCTGGGCTTCTCACAATTTAAAGCACAGGGCACATCACTGGCACTGATCATGTTTCCAGTGGGCATATTAGGTGTATGGCAATATTATAAACAAGGGCACGTAGATTTTAATATTGTACTAGTTATTGCCGCCGGGTTTGTACTGGGAAGTTTCTTCGGAAGCAAATTAACGCTTAGCCTTCCCCAGGAAACGATTAAAAAAGTATTTGCAATACTGCTATTACTCATTGCCGTGAAAATGCTTTTTTTCGATAAGAAGAAAAACCCTCCTGGCAATACCGCTTCCCAACAAGCACCATCCCTACCCACCCAGAACCCTACATGATCCTGATAAGCCGGATTTCTTTTATGGAATCCCGTATGCAGTACATCTAAGAAAAAATAACTGCCTGATTTGAATTATCGCAAGTACCAACATAAGGAAGACAGGGAATTGCTGGCCTATTTCTATAAAGACCGCAACAATGAATGGTTGGGCATCCTCCTGCAACGTTATACCATGTTGCTGTTTGGTGTTTGCATGAAGTATTTAAAAAACGAAGACGAAGCCAAAGAGGCCGTACAACAAGTGTACTTAAAGGTAATAGCAGCGTTGCAAAATTACCCGGTAGATTACTTCAAAAGCTGGTTGTATATGGTTGCCAAGAATTATTGCCTGATGAAACTCAGGGATAAAGCAAAGCAACCGTATGAACTCAATGAACAATTGATGGCAGCACCCGAAGACCCGGTTGATTTACAAGCCCTGGCATACAAAGACAAAACCCTCGAATACATGTCTGCCGCACTGCTGCAATTGAACAAGGAGCAACAGGTTTGCGTAACTTTGTTTTACCTGGAGAAAAAAACCTACCAGCAAATTGCTGAGCATACTGGTTACAGCATGCTTCAGGTAAAAAGCCATATCCAAAATGGGAAACGTAATTTAAAACTGATCATCGAAAGACTAAGGCAAGATGGCCGATGAGTTAAAAAACATATTATCCAATCTTAATAAGGATATTGACCAGGAAAAACTGCTTCAATACCTTAACAGGGAGTTGCCCGATGCCGAACAACACGCCATCGAACAACAACTCAACGATGATTCGTTTATGAGTGATGCCATGGAAGGCCTTCAGCAGGTAAATGATACTTCCCGCATACACGACCTTGTGCACGAACTCAACAACAACCTCAAAAAACAAACAGAAA